>DATGLP010000026.1 GCA_035294085.1 Acidimicrobiales bacterium
GAGGCCTCCAGCTTCGACTGGGCCGGTGGTGCCAGGACGTCGGTCGGTCACACCTCCCCGCCGATGTCGGTCGTCGGGTCCCCAGCTCCTGGCTCTCGCACCGTGCTCCTCGCCCGAGAGCTGCGCGGGACGGGCTCGCCACCGCCCGTCGCAAGCCCGGCGAGGGAGGCACGCGGGCGTTGCCGAGGGCACCGGTGGCATCCGAGCCGGCCCGGCGCTTGCGGTGCCGAGCCGGCTCGGCGCTGCCCGCTCGTGCTAGGCCGCGTGCACGTGGACGCGGACCCCGCGGAAGGTGTTCGTCCCGGCGCCCGCCACGACTGCCGGGTGCAGGTACCAGATGCCGTAGGCGTCGCCGACGATCGTGTTGTGGGCGATCCGGATCGCGAGCGGCGCGACGGTACCGACGAGCACGCCGGTCGTCGCGTGGTCGGTAGGCGTGAAGTCGGGGTCACCGAGGAGGTTGTTCACCCTGATCGTGTTGCCCTCGACGACGTTGCCGCTCAGGTACTGGCCGGGCGCGTGGAGGTGGACGGTCACCCCGGACAGGCCGCTGCCGATGATCGTGTTGCCCCGCACGACGTTGTCGTAGGAGGCGCCGCCGGGCAGCGCCGCGGCGAGCAGGATGCCGGCCCCCTGGCCCCTCGTGCCGTTGCCGATGAGCCGGTTGTCCTCGACGATGTTGTCGTAGACGCCACCGGCTGCGGGGTCGAGCTTCCCGCCGACGTACGCCTTGGCCGAGTGGCTCGGCAGCGTGATCCCGCAGTCGAGGACGTTGTCCTTGACGAGGTTGCCCTTGATGAGGTTGTGGTCGGCGGGGCCGAACTCGTCGGTCACGAGGATCCCGCCGGAGTTGTGCTCGACGGTGTTGCCCACGACGGTCGAGTCGGCGGCGACCATGAGGTGGATCCCCTCGCCGCAGTCGCCGGGCACCTTGCCCGTCGCGTTGCACTCGCGGTAGGCCGACGAGCTGATCGGCGCACCGGTCGGGTTGCCCCGGTCGTTGCCGACGACCACGTTGTCCCTCACGGTCACGTGGGTGACGGGCACGCCGGGCCGTCCGACGACGAGGATTCCCTCGCCGATCGCGCCCGTGACGGTGAAGCCCTCGACGGTCACCCCGGGCGTGGGAACGGTGATCCCGGTGTCGGCGCCCGCCGCGTCGATCCTGGCGTGCTCGCCCTCCAGGGTGATCGGCTTGATGACCGTTACCTGGCCGGCGTAGGTGCCGGGGCAGACGACCACCGTCGAGCCGGCGGGCGCCGCCCCGATCGCCGCCATGATCGAGGAGAACCGGGCCGTGGCGCACGACCTGCCTGGCTTCGTCGCCCGGCCGATCGGGGAGACGAAGATCCGCTCCCGCGGCGACGCCGAGGCAGCCTGCGCCCCACCGGCGCCCAGCGATGCGGCGAGCAGCAGCGCCGCGCCTGCGAGCACGCGCCGCGCCGTCGGCGGGAGCGGCGCAGCGTTCCACCGTTCCTGCACTGTTCGCACTGGAAGCATCCCTCCCCCTATCGCACGCACCAGATGGCCATGAAGACGCCTGGCGAGCGTACCTCCGTCGAGTCTTCGCAGACGCGCGGGCTAGCGCGGCCACGGGGCGCATCGCAGCTCGGCGCGCGTGTCGACCGCGCGGCGCCGAGCCCTCCGTCGCCGAGGATTCGCGCACGCCGCCCGGCTGCGGGGCTGGCGCCGTTCCGACGGCGCCGGACCTCGTCCGCGGCCACGCCGCCTCGATTCCGGCGTGCGCGGCCCGGTCTCCTGCGTCGTCACCAGCGGTGGCGCCCTCGGCCGTTCGCTAACGTCGAGCCACCGGGCGGCCAGCGCCGACCGGACCCGCGAAGGACGGTCGAGTGCCAGGCGAACGCGACGAGCCCCGGTCGTTTCGCCCGCTTCGCGAGCCGTCGGTAGGCTGGCCGCGGCGGGTGCTCCGCAGGCTCCGGCGGCGTGGTGCCCGCTCTCGCGCGGTGATGGAGGTGGTTGCGACGGCTCGGGACGACGCGCAAGCCCGGCACTACGACGTCGTGGTCGTCGGCGGCGGCCCGGGCGGCTACGCCGTCGCGCTCTACGGGGCCGCGGCCGGCCTGTCGGTCGCCGTCGTCGAGAAGGACAAGGTCGGCGGGACCTGCCTGCACCGCGGCTGCATCCCCGCCAAGGAGTTCCTCGAGACCGCCGCCGTCTACCGGACGGTGGCGGGATCGAAGGAGTACGGGGTCCAGGCTGGCCAGCCGGTCGTGGACTTCGCTGTGAGCCTCGACCGCAAGCGGCGCGTCGTCGAGCAGCTCTACCGGGGGCTGTCGGGGCTGCTGCGCAGCCGCAAGGTCGACGTCTACGAGGGCGTGGGGGTGCTGCACCCCGGGCGAAGCGTCGAGGTGCGCTCGGCGGACGGGACGGCGCGGCGCGTCACCGGCGACCACGTCGTGCTCGCCGCCGGCTCGACGCCGCGGTCGATCCCCGGCTTCGAGCCCGACGGGCGCGTCGTGCTCACCTCCGACGACGTGCTCGAGCTCTCGGCGATCCCTCGCTCGGCGGTCGTGATCGGCGGCGGGGCCATCGGCTGCGAGTTCGCCTCGATGCTCGGCGACCTCGGCTCGCAGGTCACGCTGCTCGAGGTCGCGCCGAGCCTGCTGCCGGGCTGCGACCGCGACGTCGCCGATGTCGTGGCGCGCGCCTTCGAGCGGCGGGGCATCGTCGTGCGCACCGGCGTCGAGGTCCTCGGGCACGAGCCCGGGGAGAAGGGCACGACGGTGCGCTTCGCGACCGGCGAGCGCGTCGACGCCGAGGCGGTCGTCGTCGCGGTGGGTCGCCGGCCGGCCTCCGAGGGTCTTCTCGGGCCGGAGACCGGCGTCGAGGTCGACGAGCGCGGCTTCGTCGTCGTGGACGAGTGGCTGCGCACCGGCGCCGACGGCGTCTTCGCCATCGGCGACCTCGTCGCCACGCCGCAGCTCGCGCACGTCGGGTTCGCCGAGGGGATCCTCGTCGTGAAGGAGATGCTGGCGGAGCCGGCCGTACCGGTGGACTACTCGAAGGTCCCCTGGTGCATCTACTGCCATCCCGAGGTCGCGTTCGTGGGGATGACCGAGGAGCACGCGGTGGCGGCGGGCCTCGACGTCGTCGTGAAGAGGGACCCCATCGCCGGCAACGGACGCGCCCGCATCCTCGGGGAGACCGAGGGGATGGTCAAGGTGATCGCCGAGCGCGGCCGCGACGGGCGCGCCGGGCGCCTCCTCGGCGTCCACATGGTCGGGCCGTGGGTCACCGAGCAGCTCGGCCAGGCCTACCTCTCGGTGAACTGGGAGGCGACGCCGGACGAGATCGCACAGTTCATCCAGCCGCACCCGACGCTGTCGGAGACCTTCGGCGAGACGGTGCTCGCGCTCACGGGAAGGGGGCTCCACGTTGGCTGACATCACAATGCCGCAGCTCGGCGAGACGGTGACCGAGGGGACGATCATCCGCTGGATGAAGAAGGTCGGCGACACCGTCGCCCTCGACGAGCCGCTCTTCGAGGTGTCGACCGACAAGGTCGACTCCGAGGTCCCCTCGCCGGCCGCGGGGGTGCTGACCGAGATCCTCGTGCAGGAGGGCGAGACCGTCGACGTCGGCGCCCGGCTGGCCGTGATCGCCGAGGGGGCGGCGGCGGCCGGCACCGCCGAGCCCGCCGCACCGGCCAGCGCGCCTCCGCCGCCGCCCCCTCCGCCGTCCTGGGCCCCGACGGCACCGGCGGCCACGCCCCCGCCGCCCCCGCCTCCTCCGCCGCCGCCCCCTCCGTCGCCGCAGGCCCCGGCGCCGGGCGTCGCGCTCGCCCCGGGCGGCGAGAACGGTGGCGGCAGTCGCGGCGCCCTGCTGTCCCCGGTGGTGCGGCGGCTCATCGCCGAGCACGACCTCGACCCGGCGGAGATCCCCGGCACGGGACTGGGAGGACGGATCACCCGGGAGGACGTCCTCGCCTACATCGACCGGCGGGCCGCGGCCGCAGCGCCGGTCGCCACCGAGGCCCGCCCGCCGGTGCCGAGCCCCGCGCCGGCTCCCGTTCGCGCCACGCCACCTCCCGTCGGGGCGCGCGACGAGGTCGTGCAGTTCTCCGCCATCCGGCGGGTCACCGCCGAGCACATGGTGCGCTCGAAGGCGACGGCGGCGCACACCCTCGTCGCGGTGGAGGTCGACTACGAGAACGTGGAGCGCGTGCGCAGGGCGCGCCGGGACGCCTTCAAGGCGGAGGAGGGGATCGGCCTCACCTACCTCCCCTTCGTCGCCCGCGCCGCGGTCGAGGTCCTGCGCAGCTACCACCACCTCAACTCGTCGGTGGGGGAGGACGCGCTCATCGTCCATCGCGACATCAACCTCGGCATCGCCGTGGACCTCGACAACGAGGGGCTCATCGTCCCGGTCGTGCACAACGCGGACGGTCAGTCGCTGCGGGGGCTCGCCCGCTCGATCGCCGACCTCGCCAGCCGGGCCCGAGCGCGCAAGCTCTCGGCGGACGACATCTCGGGCGGGACCTTCACGATCACGAACCCGGGGCCCTTCGGGACGCTCCTCACCTTCCCGATCATCGCCCAGCCGCAGGTCGCGATCCTCTCGACCGACGGCGTCCGCCGCCGGCCCGTCGTCGTCACCGCCTCGGACGGGACCGAGTCGATCGCCATCCACTCGGTCGGCACGCTCGGCCTCGCCTTCGACCACCGCGCCGTCGACGGCGCCTACGCGGCCCGCTACCTGCGCGACGTCGCCGCCGTGCTCGAGGGGCGCGACTGGTCGGCCGAGCTCTGACGGGCGTGGCCACGGCGCTGCGGGTTCGCGTCCTCGGGCGCGTCGAGTACCGGGAGGCGCTCGCCCTCCAGCACGCCCTCCACCGGCGTCGTGGGGAGGACTACCTCCTCCTGCTCGAGCACCCGCACGTCTACACCCTCGGCGTGCGAGCCCGGCGCGAGCACGTCCTCGTGCCGCCTGACGAGCTCGGGGGCGAGCTCGTCCGGGCGGATCGCGGCGGCGACGTCACCTACCACGGCCCGGGCCAGCTCGTCGGCTACCCGATCGTCGACGTGCCCCTCGGACCGGCTGCGGTGCCCTCCTTCGTCCACGGCGTCGAGCACCTCGTCATCGAGGCGCTGCGGCGCCTCGGGCTCGACGACGTGGGTCGCATCGAGGGCCTGCCCGGCGTGTGGGTCGCACCCGCCTCGCCCGCCGCCCGCAAGGTCTGCGCCGTGGGGGTGCGGGTGAGCCGCGGCCGCTCCATGCACGGCTTCGCGCTCAACGTCGATCCGGACCTGTCGATGTTCGAGCGCATCGTCCCGTGCGGGCTCGCGGGCCGGCCCGTCACCTCGCTCGCCGCCGAGGGCGTGCGAGCCTCGATGGCGGACGTCGTCGACGCCGTCGTCGAGGCGGCGGCGACGAGCCTGCCCGCCGCCAGCACCCCCCGGCGACAGGTCGAGCGCCAGGACTGCGCCCCGGCGCGCGCCGCCGAGCCCGAGGTGCACGCGACCGGGCCGGCGCGCCCGCTCGAGCGCCGGCTCGCTCGGGCGGGCGTCGACTCGCGTCGGGCGCTCCCGCTCGGCTCGCGCAAGCCCTCCTACCTGCGGGTCGAGGCACGGCTCGGCCCGGAGTACCTCGGGCTGCGCTCGACGCTGCGGGGGCTGAGCCTCACGACCGTGTGCGAGGAGGCGGGCTGCCCGAACATCTACGAGTGCTGGGCGGAGGGAACGGCGACGTTCATGATCAACGGGGAGCGCTGCACGCGCGCGTGCGGCTTCTGCCTCGTCGACACGCGCCGGCCCGGGCCGCTCGACCCCGAGGAGCCCGAGCACGTCGCCGCCGCGGTCGAGCGCCTGCGCCTCGCGCACGCCGTCGTCACCGCGGTCGCCCGCGACGACCTCGACGACGGCGGCGCCACGGCCTTCGCCGAGACGATCGCGGCGATCCGGCGGCGGTGCCCCTCGACGAGCGTCGAGGTGCTGATCCCCGACTGCAAGGGGAGGGAGGAGGCGCTGCGCACCATCTTCGACGCCGCGCCCGACGTGCTCAACCACAACCTCGAGACGGTCCTGCGCCTCCAGCGCGCCATCCGGCCTTCCGCCTCCTACGCGCGCTCGCTCGCGCTGCTGGCGCGGGCGAAGGCCGCCGGGCTCACGACGAAGTCGGGCCTCATCCTCGGCATGGGCGAGACCGACGCCGAGGTCCTCGGCGCCCTCGCGGACCTCGCGTCGGTCGGCGTGGACATCGTGACGCTCGGGCAGTACCTGCGGCCGAGCGCGGCGCACGTGCCCGTCGCCCGCTTCGTCCCGCCCGAGGGCTTCGAGGCGCTCGCCGCCGAGGCGCGGGCGATGGGCTTCCGCCACGTCGAGGCCTCCCCGCTCACCCGTTCGAGCTACCACGCGCGCCGGGCCGCCGCGGCGGTCGCCGCCGCTCAGCCGGCGGCGATCCGCCCCGCCTGAGCACCCCCGTCGCCATGGACGGTGCGCTCCCCGACCCCGCGCGTCTTCGGGCCCAGCGCCTCGCCGCCGTGCGCGACGCCATGGCCTCGGTCGGCGTCGACGCGCTGTGCTGTACGGGAGGAGCGGACCTCGCCTGGCTCACCGGCTACGAGGCGACCGCCCTCGAGCGACCGACCGTCCTCGTCGTCGAGCGCGACGGCGCGGCCACCCTCGTCGTCCCGGCGCTCGAGGCGCCGCGGGTCGGCGAGGACCCGCGCCTGTTTCGTCTGGCGCCCTGGCGCGACGGCGACGACCCGGTCACGCTCGTGGCGGACCTGCTTCGCGCGGCGGGCGACGTCGCCGTCTCGGACACTGCCCGGGCCGGCTTCCTCCTCGCTCTCGAGGCGGCCCTGCCCCAGGTCCGCTGGCGCGCGGCCTCGTCGATCACCGGGCCGCTGCGGGCCGTGAAGGACGCCCGTGAGCTCGCCGCGCTCGAGGCGGCCGGCGCGGCGGCCGACGAGGTCGCCAAGGCGCTGGTCGCGGGGGAGATCCCCCTCCTCGGGAGGACCGAGTCCGAGGTCGCGGCGGAGATCGGGCGGCGGCTCCTCGAGGTCGGCCACGCGGCGGTGAACTTCGCCATCGTCGGGAGCGGGCCGAACGCGGCGAGTCCGCACCACGAGCCCGGCCGCCGGCGCATCGGCCCGGGGGAGACCGTCGTCTGCGACTTCGGCGGCACCTTCCGCCTCGACGGCGACGTCGGCTACTGCTCCGACGTCACGCGCACCGTCGTCACCGGGGAGCCGACCGGTGAGCTGCGCGACCTGTACGACGCGGTGGCAGCCGCCCAGGCCGAGGCGCTGGCCGCCGTGCGACCGGGGGTGCCCTGCGAGGAGATCGACCGCGTCGGGCGGGCGCGCATCGCCCACGCCGGCTACGGTGACGCCTTCGTGCACCGGATCGGCCACGGCATCGGCATCGAGGCGCACGAGGACCCCTACCTCGTCGCGGGGAACCGCTCGCCGCTTCGCGCCGGCCACGCGTTCTCCGTCGAGCCCGGGATCTACCTCGCCGGCCGCCTCGGGGTGCGCATCGAGGACGTCGTCCTCGTCGCCGAGGACGGGGCACGCCTGTGCAGCTCGGCGGACCGCTCCCTTCGCGTCGTGGAGGCCTGAGGTCGTGGACCTCGGGCTGGCGGGACGGGTCGCGATCGTCGCTGCCTCGTCGCGTGGGCTCGGCCGGGCGGCCGCCGAGGCGCTGGCTGCCGAGGGGGCGCGCCTCGTCGTGAGCGGGCGGGACGAGGCGTCCCTCGCGACGGCGCGCGCCGAGCTCGAGGCGAGCGGGGCCGAGGTGGTGGCGCTCGCCGGCGACGTCGCCGCCCGGGGGACGCCCGAGCGCCTCGTCGAGGCAGCCCTCGAGTCCTACGGGCGTCTCGACGTCGTCGTGGCGAACGCCGGGGGCCCGCGCGCCGGGCACGCCCTCGAGGTGAGCGACGAGGAGCTCCTCGCCGCGTTCGAGGCCAACGCGCTGAGCGCCATCCGCCTCGTGCGCGCCGCGCTCCCGCACCTTCGCGCCCAGCGCTTCGGCCGGATCTGCTGCATCGCCTCCTACTCGGTCGTCCAGCCGATCCCGATGCTCGCCCTGTCCAACACGGCGCGCACCGCGCTGTGGGCCTACGTCAAGACGGCCGCGCACGACCTGCGCGGGAGCGGGGTGACGATCAACCTCGCCTGTCCGGGCGTGCACGCCACCGAGCGCATCGTCGAGCTCGGCCTCGCCGGCGACCAGGCCGGCTCGCCGGCCGACTTCGGCCAGGTCGTCGCCTTCCTCTGCTCGGTGCAGGCCAGCTTCGTCTCCGGCGCGGCCATCGTCGTCGACGGCGGCGAGTCGCTCGCCCTCTAGCCGAGGCCCGACCGTGGTCGGGGCGTGCCGGCACTAGCCTCCGAGCCGTGAGCCGCGCCCTGCGCCGTCCGGTCCCGGTCCCGCCGAGCCCGGTCCTCGTGATCGCGCTCGAGGGCTGGATCGACGCCGGCTTCGCCGCGGCGAGCGCCGTGGCGTCGCTCCTCGAGACCCTGGAGACGCAGCAGCTCGCCACGTTCGACTTCGCCGACCTCATCGACCAGCGGGCTCGTCGGCCCCGCCTTCGCATCGACGACGGGGTGCGCGGGCCGATCCGCTGGCCCGAGCCGGAGCTGCGCACCGGCAGCGACCGGCGAGGGGCCGGCCTGCTCCTCCTCGTCGGCCCGGAGCCCGACTTCCGGTGGCAGTCGTTCGCCGCCGAGGTCCGCGAGCTCGCGGTCGAGCTCGACGTCCGCCTCGTCGTCGGCCTCGGCGCCTTCCCGACGGCCGTGCCGCACACCCGGCCGATCCGGCTCACCTCGACGGCCTCGGACCCCACGCTCGCGGACCGGGTCGGCTTCATCGCCGGGTCGCTCGACGTGCCGGCAGGGATCGCGGACGTCATCGGCGAGGAGTGCACGCGCGCCGGGATCCCCTCGGTCGGCCTGTGGGCGCGCGTCCCGCACTACGTCGCCGGCATGCCGTACGCACCGGCGGCGCTCGCCCTCGTCGAGGGGCTCGCGGCGGTCGCCGGCCTCGACCTGCCGACGAGCAAGCTCGCCGAGGCCGCCGACGCAAGCCGCCGCCAGGTGGACGAGCTCATCGCCCAGTCCGAGGAGCACGCCGCGATGGTCCGCCAGCTCGAGGCGCAGCTCGACGCCGTCGAGGATCCCGGCCTCCACCTCGGGGGTCGCCTGCCCTCCGGCGACGAGATCGCCGCGGAGCTCGAGCGGTTCCTGCGCGGCGAGCGCTGAGGCCCGTGGCGCAGCGACCGGACGCGCCGGGCGCGGCCGCCATCTTCGACCTGGACGGACTGCTCGTCGACTCCGAGCCGTTCTGGCTGCGCGCCGAGCTCGAGGTCTTCGACCGGGCGGGGATCGACGTCCGCCCGCTCGTCGGCCGCGGGCACACCCTCGGGCTGCGCGTCGACGACGCCGTCGCCTTCTTCCGCTCCCGCCTCGGCTTCGCCGGTCCCTCCGACGCCGAGTTCGCCGCGCAGATCGTGGCGCGGGTCGTGGCGGCGATCGAGGAGGAGGGCGCGCTGCTGCCCGGTGCGCTCGACGCGCTCGACCTGCTCGAGTCCGCCGGGGTGCCGCTCGCCCTCGCCTCGGGCTCGGCTCCGCCGGTGATCGAGGCGGTCCTCGAGCGATTCTCGCTCGCCGGTCGCTTCGCCGCCGTGTGCTCCGCGGTCGACGAGGAGCACGGCAAGCCCCATCCCGCCGTCTTCCTGCGGGCGGCACGGCTGCTCGGGGTGGAGCCGACGCGCTGCGTCGTGCTCGAGGACGCCGTGAACGGCGTGGTGGCGGCGAAGGCGGCGCGCATGTCGGTGATCGCGGTGCCCGCCGAGCGCCATCGGGGCGATCGGCGCTACGCGCTCGCCGACCTCGTCCTCGACTCGCTCGAGCAGCTCGCCGATCCGGTTGCGCTCGCCCTCTTCGGGCTCGAGGGCGCGCCGGGCAGGGTGGCGCAGGCTAGCGCTCGCGGGTCGAGACGAGGTTGACGAGGCGCGGCGGCCGGGCGACGACGCGCGCTGGCTGACGGCCTCCGAGCGCCGCGACCACCCGCTGCGATCCGAGCGCCAGCGCGACCGCTGCCTGCTCGTCGATGGAGGCGTCGACCTCGAGACGATCGCGCACCTTGCCGTCCACCTGGACCACCATCGTGACGCGCTCGTCGCGCAGCAGCTCGGGGTCGGGGACGGGCCAGGGCTCGGCGTGGACGTGGCGGCCGGTGCGCCGCTCGTAGGCCTCCGCCGTGAGGTGGGGCGCCATCGGGGCGAGGAGCTTCAAGAGGGTGTCCACCGCCTCGCCGACGACTCCCTCGTCGGCGCCCTCCCGGCGGGCGCGGCCGATCGCGTTCGTCAGCTCCATGCACGTCGCCACGGCGGTGTTGAAGGCGTAGCGCTCGAGGTCCTCGGTGACCGAGGCGATGCTCCGGTGGACGAGGCGGCGCAGCGCCTCCCCGGCGGCCTCGCCGTCGTGGGCGGTCTGGGGGCCAGCGGTCCCGTGCTCGTCGTCCTCGCCGAGGGCGAGGCGCCACACCCGCCTCAGGTAGCGGGCGCAGCCGTCGATGATCTCGTCGGTCTGCTCGCCCCAGTCGATGTCCTCGACCGGCGGACCAGCGAAGAGGTGGAAGAGGCGTAGCGCGTCGGCGCCGACCCGCTCGAAGTACTCGTTCGGCGACACGACGTTGCCGCGCGACTTCGACATCGCCCGGCCGCCGAGGCGGATCATCCCCTGGCAGAACAGCTGGGCGAAGGGCTCGCGTATCTCGGCCGGGGCGAGGCCGAGGTCGGCGAGGGCGCGCGTGTAGAAGCGGGCGTAGAGCAGGTGCATGATGGCGTGGGTGATCCCGCCGATGTACTGGTCGACGGGCAGGAAGCGGCGGGCGGCCTCGACGTCGACCGGGACGTCCGTGCGCCAGGGCGCGCAGAAGCGTTCGAAGTACCACGACGAGTCGACGAAGGTGTCCATCGTGTCGGTCTCGCGCCGCGCCGGGCCGCCGCAGCGAGGGCAGGTCGCTCGGAGGAAGCGCTCGTGGTGGACGAGCGGCGACTCGCCGGTGGGCAGGAACTCGACGTCGAGCGGCAGCAGGACCGGGAGGTCCTCCTCGGGGACGGGGACGATCCCGTCGCGCTCGCAGTAGAGGACGGGGATGGGGCACCCCCAGTAGCGCTGGCGGGAGATGAGCCAGTCCCGCAGCCGGTACTGGACGGCGCGCTCGCCGACGCCCTCGGCCTCGAGCCAGGCGATGGCGCGCTCTTTCGCCTGGGCGACCGACAGGCCGTCGAGGAAGCCGCTGTTCACCTTGACGCCGTCGCCGGTCCACGCGCCGCCCTCGAAGCCCTCGGGTGGGGCGACCGTGCGCACGACGGGGAGCCCGTAGGCCATGGCGAACTCGAAGTCGCGCTGGTCCTCGGCGGGCACCGCCATGATCGCTCCGGTGCCGTAGCCGGCGAGGACGTAGTCGGCGACGTAGACCGGCACCTGCCGGCCGTTGAACGGGTTCGTGCAGTAGCTGCCGGTGAAGGCACCCCGCTTGTCGACCGGTCCCTCGGTCGACAGCCGGGCGATGTCGGACTCGGCGCGCGCGCGTGCGACGATCTCCTCGACGGCCTCGCGCTGGGCCGGGGTCGTGAGCCGGCCGACGAGCGGGTGCTCGGGCGCGAGGACGACGTAGGTCATGCCGAAGCCGGTGTCCGGTCGGGTGGTGAAGACCTCGACCGACAGGTCGGCCCCGACGACGGGCAGGCGGATGCGGGCCCCCTCGGAGCGACCGATCCAGTTGCGCTGCATCGTCTTCACGCGCTCTGGCCAGTCCAGGCCGTCGAGGGCGTCGAGGAGCTCGTCGGCGTAGCGCGTGATGGCGAGGAACCACTGCTCGAGCGAGCGGCGCTCGACGACGTCGCCGGAGCGCTCGCAGGTCCCGTCGGCGAGCACCTGCTCGTTCGCGAGCACCGTCTTGCAGCCGGGGCACCAGTTGACGGGGGCCTCCTTGCGGTAGGCGAGGCCGGCCTCGAGCATGCGCAGGAAGATCAGCTGGTTGAAGCGGATGTAGTCGGGGTCGTGGCTGCGGATCTCCCGCCGCCAGTCGTAGACGGCGCCGAGGCGCAGCACGCTCTGCTTCAGCTCGGCGATGCGCGCCTCGGTGTACTCGAGCGGGTGGCGCGCGCCGCCCTTGATCGCCGCGTTCTCCGCCGGCAGCCCGAAGGAGTCGAAGCCGAAGGGGGAGAGCACCCCGTAGCCGAGCATGGTCCGGTAGCGGACGAGGACGTCGCCGAGCGTGTAGTTGCGGATGTGGCCCTGGTGGGCGGGACCGCTCGGGTAGGGGTACATGCACAGCACGTAGTAGGGCTCGCGCGGGTCGTCGTCGTCGATCTCGTAGGTGCCCCACTCGGCCCAGCGCGCCTGCCAGCGCGGCTCCACCTTGGCGAAGTCGTAGGGCGTGGCCACGGCCACAGGTTAGTGAGCCACGCGCGAGCGCCCCAGCTCGGGCGGCCGAGCGAGGGACCGGAGGGTCGGTGGTAAGGTGGCCGGGTCTCCCGGGGGCGTAGCTCAGCTGGTAGAGCGCTTGACTGGCAGTCAAGAGGTTCGGGGGTTCGAGTCCCCTCGCCTCCACCGAAAATCGCAGGTCAGCGCCCTACAAGCCTCCGGTGACAAGCGATGACGGGGCCGGATGTCAGTGAAAAGTCACCGCTCAGCGGAGCAGGCTCGCGCTGAGCCGCTCGCCCGCCTCTTGGGCCATGTTCGGGAGCAGGTGGGCGTAGCCGGCGAGGGTGATGGTCGGGTTCGCGTGGCCAAGCATCTCGCTCACGATCTTCACTGGGACCCCGTTGGCGAGCATGAGGCTCGCGGCCGTGTGGCGTAGGTCGTGGAACCGCACGCGGGGGAGCCCCGCGGCCCGCACGAGCGCGTGGAAGCGCGACGACACCCAATCGGGGGAGAGCGGCTCGCGCAACGTGTCGCAGAAGCAGAAGACGTAATCGGTCGCTGCCCACGCTTCACCGGCGCGAAGGCGCTCCTCCAGCTGGCGCCAGCGATGCGTGCGAAGCATACCCACGAGCGCGTCGTCAAGCCCGAGTTCGACAGTTGCTGGACACACACGACGCCAACGAGGGCCTTGACCAGGAGCGACGCGAGGAGCCCGGCGGGCGTGTAGTGCCTAGGCCGAACGTGCAGTCCGTCGGCGGGGCCGCGGAGCGGTCTCGTGCTCGACGAGCAGTGGCGGCTCGCGCAGCTCGAGGGCACGTAGGATCTCGCGCTGGCGTGGGGTGGTCTCGGTGCGCTGGACGACGCGTCCGGCAGGTCTGGAGAACTCACCGAGGTGCATGCGCTCGAGCTCGCGCCGGACGTTGCGCCACGTATCACCGGTCGCCCGCTTGATCACGCGGACCAACATGAGCGCCAAGAAGCACACGGCCGTGGAGACGCCCTCGTCGAGCTCGGCGAACTGGACCCCGAGCTCGCGCTTCAATGGAGCCACGGCCATACGGCCGTGGAGACGTATCCGTTTCCTCGGCGCCGAGGAGCTACGGGACCAGCTTCAATGGAGCCACGGCCATACGGCCGTGGAGACACCCATTCGAGGTCGAGGCGCTCGAGCAGCGGCGCGCTTCAATGGAGCCACGGCCATACGGCCGTGGAGACGACCCCGAAGCCACCGGAGTACAGCGGCACGAGCTTGCTTCAATGGAGCCACGGCCATACGGCCGTGGAGACATCCAGTGCCACGTGGCCAGCGAGAACTGCCAGGCCCCGCCGCTTCAATGGAGCCACGGCCATACGGCCGTGGAGACGACGCCCAGGGCGAAGGGGTGAGCACGCATATGTTCTCCGCTTCAATGGAGCCACGGCCATACGGCCGTGGAGACGCACCGACGCCCGCGCGCTGAGCGCCGACACGGCCGGGCTTCAATGGAGCCACGGCCATACGGCCGTGGAGACATGATCCAACCCCACAGCGCGGGCCAGACAGCGTCCGCTTCAATGGAGCCACGGCCATACGGCCGTGGAGACCCGTCCCACTTTCCCGGCCAGATGAGGTCGGCGAGGCTTCAATGGAGCCACGGCCATACGGCCGTGGAGACAAGACCAGGACGCCGAGGACGAAGCCGGGGTGGTGCCAGCTTCAATGGAGCCACGGCCATACGGTCGTGGAGACGAGAGACACCCCATGCCAACGACCGCCACGATCAACTAGCTTCAATGGAGCCACGGCCATACGGCCGTGGAGACGCGACGATGGCCTCGGCCCGTCGGAGGATCTCGTGGCGGCTTCAATGGAGCCACGGCCATACGGCCGTGGAGACGAGGGTCGTCTTTCCCGCGCCGGTGGGGCCGTAAATGCTTCAATGGAGCCACGGCCATACGGCCGTGGAGACTTGCGGGATGCTGCCACTAACTGGGCACGATCAGTACTAGCTTCAATGGAGCCACGGCCATACGGCCGTGGAGACGGCCTGTCGCGAGCCAAAAGGAGATCGCGGAGCTGGCGCTTCAATGGAGCCACGGCCATACGGCCGTGGAGACATTATTCGGCCCAAAGCTGTTATACGGCGAGGAATGCTTCAATGGAGCCACGGCCATACGGCCGTGGAGACGGTGTCCCCTTCCTGGTAGTCTTTCAAGTGCCGACTTGCTTCAATGGAGCCACGGCCATACGGCCGTGGAGACCCGGTGCCGGTGCGGGCATTCGCCCGTGACGTTGTCGGGGCTTCAATGGAGCCACGGCCATACGGCCGTGGAGACTACATGGGGGAGGCGTCGTGACCGTTGACCATAAAGGCTTCAATGGAGCCACGGCCATACGGCCGTGGAGACTGCCACAAAGTCGTAGTCCGCTATCCACGATCCGCTAGCTTCAATGGAGCCACGGCCATACGGCCGTGGAGACACCGCGCCGGTGCGCAGGTCGACGCAGACGTAGGTGCTTCAATGGAGCCACGGCCATACGGCCGTGGAGACGGTTGCCTTCCAGCCAACCGCCGCAGTGAGGCGGGGGCTTCAATGGAGCCACGGCCATACGGCCGTGGAGACTCGGCAACCTCAGCCCACAACAAGCATTCAATCCGGGCTTCAATGGAGCCACGGCCATACGGCCGTGGAGACCAGATGAAGGTGGTGCAAGTGGTGGATGGTCCAGTAGTGCTTCAATGGAGCCACGGCCATACGGCCGTGGAGACTATATACTCGTCCACGTATGACCGGTATGCATCGTAAGGCTTCAATGGAGCCACGGCCATACGGCCGTGGAGACTGCGCTGCTCGCGCGGCAACGAATGCCGCAAAAACAAGAGGCTTCAATGGAGCCACGGCCATACGGCCGTGGAGACCCGGCGGAAGGCTGCGGCCTGCCGATGACCTTGCGGCGGCTTCAATGGAGCCACGGCCATACGGCCGTGGAGACGTGGGGAGCCGACGAAACACGCCTCCGGCGATGGCTAGAGCTTCAATGGAGCCACGGCCATACGGCCGTGGAGACGTCGCGATGCCCGCGTGGAGGCTTTGTATCCGCGACTCGCTTCAATGGAGCCACGGCCATACGGCCGTGGAGACGCCGTGTACCAGACGTGCACAGATTGCGGCATATTCGGGCTTCAATGGAGCCACGGCCATACGGCCGTGGAGACGCGGCATCGGGTCGGACGACATCGCATACGGATGAGGAGCTTCAATGGAGCCACGGCCATACGGCCGTGGAGACCGGCTCCTCGCCCTCATGCAGCGGTGGGAGGGCGGCTTCAATGGAGCCACGGCCATACGGCCGTGGAGACGGAGGATGCATGATGGCGACAACGACTGTGCAGCATTGCTTCAATGGAGCCACGGCCATACGGCCGTGGAGACTGTACGGCAGCCTAGTGGAGTGTCCTCGATGCGATCGGCTTCAATGGAGCCACGGCCATACGGCCGTGGAGACGTCGGAGAGCGCGTCGCGTCGTTTGTCGGCGGCGTCAGGCTTCAATGGAGCCACGGCCATACGGCCGTGGAGACACGTACCTAGCGAGCAGCCGCCGCTGGGACGGCTCGCTTCAATGGAGCCACGGCCATACGGCCGTGGAGACGCTGTGGCATTGGTCGCCAATACGGCATATAACGCGAGCTTCAATGGAGCCACGGCCATACGGCCGTGGAGACATCGCGAGTGGCAGGAGATGGCCTTCGAAGAGGCAGCGCTTCAATGGAGCCACGGCCATACGGCCGTGGAGACCACCTCGCGCTCACGCAGCCGTCGAGTGCGGATGTCGCGCTTCAATGGAGCCACGGCCATACGGCCGTGGAGACGATCCATCGGGCGGCGAGGTCGTCGTACTTCGGGCGGCTTCAATGGAGCCACGGCCATACGGCCGTGGAGACATTACACAAGACAAGGCGCTTGCAAAGGGCGATATCTGCTTCAATGGAGCCACGGCCATACGGCCGTGGAGACCCTCGTTCACTGCGTCGCGCATCGAGAAGTACTTCGCGCTTCAATGGAGCCACGGCCATACGGCCGTGGAGACACTCCAGCCGTAGACGACGAGCGAGTAGCCGGCAAAGCGCTTCAATGGAGCCACGGCCATACGGCCGTGGAGACTGCCGCACAATCTGGGCGTTCGACGCAGAATATGTGGGCTTCAATGGAGCCACGGCCATACGGCCGTGGAGACTTTGTTGACTGGCGGGCGGGTCAGCGGCGCGCCTTTCGCTTCAATGGAGCCACGGCCATACGGCCGTGGAGACTACGCGGTCGCCCACGCCGCCCCACGGAGTTTCGGCGCTTCAATGGAGCCACGGCCATACGGCCGTGGAGACTTCGGTAGCGGCCGGTAGTGATATCCGTATTGTGCCGCTTCAATGGAGCCACGGCCATACGGCCGTGGAGACTTCCGCTTCGGCAAGGCGCGCAACGTGAGGATGAGCGGGCTTCAATGGAGCCACGGCCATACGGCCGTGGAGACAATTGTCCGTCATTATGATGTTATAGGTGCCCATGAGGCTTCAATGGAGCCACGGCCATACGGCCGTGGAGACGCCGCCGGTCCGAAGTACACGGCCGGTGTCCAGGCTGTGCTTCAATGGAGCCACGGCCATACGGCCGTGGAGACCCGCAATACCGGTCGCAATTGCATAATATCTTGGCGAAGCTTCAATGGAGCCACGGCCATACGGCCGTGGAGACTCGCATCAAGAACGGCACGATGTCGCCCGACGAGGCGCGCTTCAATGGAGCCACGGCCATACGGCCGTGGAGACAGTTACTGCAACGCTCTATACACTGATAAAAACTCGGCTTCAATGGAGCCACGGCCATACGGCCGTGGAGACGGCGGAGCACGTTTGCCCTGGTCACCGCCCAACTATACCGCTCGCATGCGAGCGCCAACTCGTTGCGCGAACCAATTCCTGGCCAATGCCTACCGGTTCCGTCGCGCCAAGCCTCTGACCAGGTCGAACGCTGTGCGAGTAGCGCCCAGCTTCCGACGTAGGACCTCGGTGCTCGAATGTCCGAAATGTGCTCTTTATCTGCCAAGGAACGATATTCGTCGTTCAGACGATTACGGCTCGATGGATCTCGGGAGATAGCTGGCGTCCGAGCGATTTAAAGCGGCGCCTCGCGCTTCCGTACGAGGGACCGAGGTCGACAATGAGTACTGCATCATCGGTGAGCTTGACAACTCGGCGGAGTGCGGCTTCGAGAAGCATCCGCTCGACTGCAGACAGGTCGCAGAAAAAGACCGAATACTGCAGGGGTTCGCGGAAACCGAGCATCGTTTTGTGCGTGCGTCGTAACCTGTCTGAGTCGCGAACGTCGTAGCAGACGAGATACCCGTTGCGACTCATCGCGTCGTGAACGACCGATACTCGGGCACCTCACCCGCGATTGTTCGAGCCATCAGACGCGCCTGCATCTCAAGAAGCCGTCGGTAGCTGACTCGGTATCGGAACAGCGGGTGCCGGACCAATGTCTCCATGCGTGATTCGAACGCTCGAATAACGTCGCGGCGCGGCCCATCCCGGAGGTTACAGCCCGGCCCTCTGACGATGAACGCTGAGCGGTCCAAAACCCGATTGTTGAAGAGCGACAGGCATACGGAATCGGCGATGAGTGGCCGGAACTCCTCCATCAGGTCGAGCGCAAGCGATGGACGTGCCGTCCTGAGCCGGTGGTACACACCGCGGTAGGGATCGAGGCCTACGGCGATGAGGGCGCGCAGTACGTCCTTCATGAGGAGGGAGTACAGGAAGGACAATGTCGCGTTGACCGGGTCGGGGGGTGGCCGGCGATCACGGCCAGCAACGTCGAAACCCAGAGGGTCTCTCAGCATTCCGGCGAATCCTGCGAAGTATGCACGCGCCGCCATCCCTTCCAGCCCGAAGAGGCGATCCATTGACGCGGCCTCCTGCGCGAGGCGTGCGTAGCGCGCGATCTCAACGAGTATCCGCGCGATTTGCCCGGGGTGATTGCGCCTCAGGAGTGTGCGCTGATTGCGCAACTTGCCGACGACGATGGCGCGTGCGATTGGCAGCGCGCGCTCCTCGTCGTCTGCCACGCGGTACTGCTGCATTCGGAGTTCGACGTTCCGGCTCGGCACCCCGGTCGTCACCGCGGCGAGCCACCCTCCGTAGCTGTGGTGGAAGATAGGGATCTCGCGCTCGGCGAGGGCGCGCAGCGCCTGCGCGGATAGCTGGACGTTCCCGTAGAGCGACAGCTGCGAGATGTCGAGGAGCCGAACGGACACTTCTTCACCGTCTCGACGGCGGACGACGATCCGCTCCCCAGACTTTCCGACCGCCGCGCCCTGTTCAACCACGTAGACGGGCTGGGCATCGTCGCGAGCAGGGACGAGACGTCGGACTTCCCCGATCGGTGCTCCGCGTAGCAGCTGAACCTCGTCGGGCAGACAGATTCCGACGAGGGAGCAGCGCGGGCACTTCGGACTATCGATGAGCGGGGGCGGCGGGAGGGGCGCCGCGGCTACGCGCTCCAGCTCGCGGACCGCCTCTAACGTGCGCGCGATAAGGGCGTCGTCGAAGTGCACAATGAAACGTTGCTTGGTCTCTGCGTAGTACACGACGCCTTCGTCGCAGCGGTACCCGTTTTCGCGGAGAATCAACCCCTGGACACACAGTTGGACCCGTTCCGGGTCCCATGGCCCTGTCGGACCTGGCGCACCTTTCTTGTAATCCACCGGGCGCACCGCGCCATCGCTCCCCTCGAGGAGGTCCATCCGAGCGACGAGACGTGCCCGTGGGGCGGATAGGAGGACCGCGCGCGCGGCGACCTGGTCGTCGCGAGCCATCTCGTCGGGTGGCGGGAGACGACCCACCTCGGTGTCGACGCGTCGGTGGACGTGCTCCCCTTCGAGTGTGTCGACGCTCTCCGCCCACTCTCCTTGAACCCACTCAAGGTAGAACAGTCGCGGGCAGTAGACGAATTCGTTCACCATCCGCGCCGGGACCATCTCGGGTGGCTGTTCACTCGACGGCGTGGCGGAGTTGACGTCCTCTCCCGTCCCGGACGTGTTCATCGGCTCCACTGGATCCGAGTCAGGCGACCCGGCGAGCGGGCGCGAAGTTCACCTTGCGGTTCATTCCGTCGCCGACGGTGATTCTGTCGGCTCGGTACGCGACGGAGATCCCCCGAGCTGCCAACACGCTTGCATTCGGCCTCTCCTGGGCCAGCTCTCGCAGCTGCAGGATCGACCGGATTCCGTCGCGCTCGAGCGGGTTCCCCCAGATCGGCCACGTGAACGACCTCCCGGATTCGTCCCAACCCGTGGCGACGACGCGAGATCCGACCGCACTCATCGGAAAGAGCGCGAGCGCTCGGTACGCGAGGAGATTGGCCATCCACATCGTACGCGCCTTGTTGCCCGGGGCGGTCGGATCTCGGTCCATCAGTGCGTAGCGGCGGTCCTCTATTGGGTCCCACCGCATCGACAGGCCTTCGTCACGGTAGTCCCACGGTTCGAAGAGGACGCGCCGCACGCCATCGATGCCGACCTTGTCAACGAGGGCGCGCGCCGTGTCGAGAAAGTACTGATGTCCCGAACCAGTGATGAAGCAGAACGGAGTCGATGACACGACGTCATCCGCCGAGGACGACGCACGTCCGCCAGCGTCGGTGCCAAAGGCCGCGAGGAGGTCGAGTGCCTCCCGATCGCGCCAATGCGCCTGGCCTGCGAACGCCGAGGCGTGCTCCCGGTACTCCGAGACCGTGCAGTCGATCCTCCTACCGAGCGCAAGCTCCGGTCGGGGAACCGCTGCGGCAAGTGCCGCGAGCCAGGACCTGCGCGCTTCCTCGAAGGCGCGCTGGAGGGGTTCCTGCTCGCGCGCAAGTGCTTCCCGGCGCTCGGCTCCGCGGAGTCGGCGCCCCCTGATCTCCGCGAGCTTGTCGGCTGCCGCTCTCTTCGCGCGCTCCATTGTCTTCTCGGCCTGTCGACGTCGCTCCTCCGCCTCCGGGGCGACTGACCTCCCCGCGAGGCACGCGGCGACTGCGTGTGCCACTTCATCCTCCGTCGCGCCGCTCCGGATGAGAACCGGGACCCACCGACCGGAGAATCTCCAGGCGAGGGCCGCGCCCGCTTCGTCCGCCGATTCCCCGAGGACGACGACGACTCCGAGGGCCGCGAGGAATCCGAGCGGGTTTGCTCCGTCGATCCCTGGAAGCAACACCGAGTCGACCATTACTGACTACCCCCTGGTGCGAGGAAGCTGCTCGCGTACCAATCGGCGAGTCGTACCATCGCCTCGAGGAAGGCGAGCCCCCACCACCCGTAGCGACGATTGAGTCGCCAGAACGACTCGAGCAGGCCTGAGTCGATGCGGTGGGCGGTTGGCCCCCCGGACCGATCGGTCGCGCCGAGAACGAGCTCCACATCGCCGAGCGTGCCGGAGACGGCGGGTGGATCTGGATCGATGACGACCGGAGCAAAGGGGCGACCGTGTCCGTGGTGGCTCGCGACGAGGTGGGCGACGAGGTCGCTGTGCTCACCGACCCGACCGAGCTGGCCGAAGCGCCGCACGAGCTCATGTGAGAGCATCTCGTGGCGGAAGCCCTCTGGCAACCCGCTCGCGTCACGGATTGCGCGGCGGCGCGCCGGTGAGGACGGAACGCCCGCTGACTTTGCGAGCGGACCGTCCGCGAGAGCGAGGGCTACCTCGTCTCCCCGCCGGAGCATGAGCTGGAAGCGCGGGTCGAGCTTGCCGGCATCGTGCCAGAACGCCGCTTCGGCGACGGGCTCGCGCAGCCCGGCGGGGAGGCATCGCTCCCCGATCCGTTCGGCGGTACGCCGGACGAGACCGGAGTGCGCTTCGAGGGAGACCTCCCGGTCAGCCACCGACGCGAGGTCGTCATCGTCGGCGAACAGGTCCGGCTCCGCAGCGCGCGTTTGTCCTGTGCGCGCGACGAGGACGATTCCGCCCGCGGGATGCTCGATCAGCTGCCCCCATCGAGCGGCTTGCAGGAGACTGATCCACCAGCGGGGTGGCACAGACGGCTCGTCGTCATCGCGTCGGTCGGCGAGGAGGGCATTGATCGACGCGGTGATCGCCTCACGGTCCGGCTCGTCCGCCGCGGCGGAAGCAAGGAGATCCGCAATCCGAGGGTCGTGTCGCCAGGGAGCAAGGGCCTCCTCATTAATCCGAACGGCGGGGCCCTGACCTGACGCGGCCCGGGCCACCTCCCACACGTCGATGCCGTCGCTTCCGAGGGCGCGCTCGCGTGTTGCCTGACCGAGGGCCTCGATTCCGTAGGTAGCGGGAACAACGATCACGTCGCCGGGCGCGAGCGCCCCGGCCGATCGCGCGATGGACGACCGGTCGCGCCCGCGCCAGAGCAGGCAGGGCCGGATCGAACGGCCGAGTTCCGATCGCGTCTCCTCTTCGGGCGGACTATCGCCGCCCTCGACGTCGATCCCGTCCCGCTCGGCACGTCCGCGCGCAAGCCAGTCGCGCACCCGCCAGAGGGGGACTCGTAGGATCTCGCCGCTCACGGGCGGGCAGAGGGCAACCGACTCGACCCACCTGGTGGGATCGTCACCGAGGTCGCAGCGCCAGAGGACCGATACCTCCGGAATGCCGGTGCGGCCGTGGAGGAAGAGCGATACGTCGGGCTCCGGGTGCGGGCGCGGTGCGGTCTGGCACAGGAGGTCGAGGTGCGCGGGAAGCAGTACGGGCGCGTCCGGGCGCGGAGCCATGAGCGCGCCCAGGTCCTCGACGCCTGCGAGGGCAGCGTCGGCTGCTCCGATGCCGAGGTCGACGACGGGCCTCCCTACCGCGTCCTCGATCGCGTGGTCCTCGAGCCATCTCCATGTTTCGCCGAGCGCGGCGCCATAGATAGGATCGAGCGCCTTCCCCTCGAGATCGCTGTCGCGCACGAGGATCGAGGCCAGCGCGGGTTCGTCCGAGCCGAGCCGGGCGAGCCTCCCGAAGCGCTGGCGGAGCGCGTCAAGGCTCGCGCACTCGGTGACGAGAGCGTCGAAGCTAAAATCGGCTCCGACCTCGAGGCATTGGGTCGCGACGACGACGACCGGGCGCGGCGGATCCTCGGGTCCTGATGCCCGGAGGAACGAAGCCCACCGATCGATGAGAGCATCACGCTCGACAGGTCGGATCCTCCCGGTCATGAGCACGACGTCGGGACGGTCCGCCGCGAACGCGTCAGCGCACGCGGCCTCAAGGGCCTCAGCGGCAGCAGTTGCCGTCCGCACGCGATTCACCATCACCGCGACCCTGCGGCATCCGCGACGGAGGAGTTCGACGGTGCGCCCAACTGCAGCTGCGATGAGCGGGTCCTCGCCCTTGTCTTTTGGTCCGCGTCGGGATCGGACCTTGACCAGCTCGGCAAGTTTCGCCGTCGTGATTCGCCGCTCCAATGTCGGGTGGTCAACGGCGTCGGCACGCGCGGCGCCAGGGAAGACGTCCCCTTCCCTGAGCTGCGGTGGCGTCGCCGACATCACGGTGTACGCGAAAGGGGTGACGATCGGCTCTGCAGCCCAGGCGGGGCCTCGATAGCGGGCAATCGCCTCGAGCGTCTGCATGAACGGGAACGAGCAGTGAGCCTCGTCGAGGACGATGAGGCTGTCGTTCGCGGCGAGCCCGGCGAAGATGGGCGCAGACAGAAGTCCGTGGCTGTAGCTGCGAAAGAGTAGCTGAGAACCGATCTGGTCGACGGTCGAGGTGATGACCGCCGGCTGGCTCGGTATGCGCACCCACCCGTCGTCGTGCAGGACGCCGCCACGCAGACGACCGACCGCCAGCGGACGCTCTGTTCCCGAAAGCGACCGGAGCCGCTCCGCGACGACGCCGACCGGGCCATCGTTCGCCCGGCGTAGCGTATCGGCGAGCGCACGGGCCCGCTCGAAGGCTTCGTCGACGACGACCCGGCGGTCGACGACGAACCAGATCCGCCGAGGTGCGCGCCGCTCCTCGAGCGGTCGGTCTGCCTGGGCGGCCAACGCGTAGACCGCAATGTCGATGCATGCCGTCTTGCCCGATGCAGTCGGGAGGTCGATCGCGCGTGGCCAGTCGCCGTCGACCAGGCGCCTCGCGAGAAGTTCCTGCCAGGGAAACGGATCCCGAGCCCAGAGGGCCTCAAAATAGGTCGAGAAGTCGGGCATCGTGCTCATCTCGTTCCCCCACCCTGTCGTCCTCGCCTGTCCGATCGGCCCCAACTGGTCTTGGCACTCCGGGCTGACACCACGGCGAACTGGTCCTGACCCATCCGGCTGGAGTCTTCGACCTCCTGGCGACCGCACGACCCCGCTCGGCCATACTGGCGCGAGGACCTCGGCGCGCTGCGGAGGGCGGCCGCATCGGCGGTGCGTCGGCGGGAACCATTCGGGTCGCGCCCATCGCCTCCACCTGCTGTCTGGACCGTGGCGAGTCGCTCCTCGCCGCAGTCTCCCCAACACCAGCGGACCATGTACTGGTGGACGACCCCTCGGTCAGGGGATCGACACTGCCCGGTAATCAGGAACCGGCTGAGACCGGCTGGCTCGTGCGCAGTCCATCGCTCACTTCGCATCGGCGCGCTCGCGCCGTCCGGTTGCAGATCTTGTAGCGCCCTCGGGAAGTTCGCCCTCCTCACCGCTCCTCCATCGGGCGACACAGGCCGTACCCGCGATATCGGCCAGCACCGAGCATGACCGGCCCGCGCACGGGCTCCTCGAAGATGACGATCACGTGCGTATGTCGGCGCTCTGTACCGTCCTTGCGGGTGAGCCGTGGAAACGCGTGTGCAAACGGAACGCCGAGATGCGCGCTAGCCGGCGTCGTCACGACCTCCCGTGGGCGCGGTAGGCCGATCGCGGTGCAAGCGGCCGCGACCATTTCCGCCACCTGCTGGCGGTAGGAGAACGGGTCCCGGGCCTTCGGGTGGCGATCGAAAGCGACAGGGGTCACGCTCGACCAGTGGGTTGCGCCGTCGGGATAGGCGGTCCACGCGTTCGGCTGGAGGTTCCAGGCCGGTCGATCGGACATGTCCCGAGTGAGGCCCCATACTCCAAGGCGCCCGAGGCGCAGCTCCTCGACCTGGCCAAGGACGCGCAGGACTTCCCGTCGTTCGGTGCCGTCGAGACATGCCGGGAGGAACGCGCCCAGGCCGAGGAGATGACCATCCGCGTGGGCATGTCCAACGAACGCGAGGGGGACGAGCGCGAGGTGAGCTTCCTCAAGCGGCGCCCCAGTGGCCCCGTGGCCGCTCACGAGCGCGCGAACGCGCTCGGAAGCCCTTTCGCTTGCGGCGACGAGAGCCTCGCGCCACCGGCTCACGACCTGGAGAGCCGCCGGAAGGCCGAGAGCAGCGAGCGGCCCATGTCGCCACTCAAGTCCGAAGACGATCGGGTGCGGGCTGAAGTCGCCCCCGGGCACCTCCCGCGCCGGCATGGTGATCTCGGCTCGCGCGTACCCCTGGTAGCAGGACACCTGCGGCCGGTGCTGCGATGGCGGCAGGTTCCCGAACTCGTCGCGGAGGCGTTCGCGGGCGGAGCGGGCTCGAGAACGATCGACCACGTCTTCGGCAGCGAGGAGCAGCTCGCCGTAGGCATCGACCGCCGTGGCGTTGTACCGACGCTCAAGGTCCGCAAGTGTCCCGGATCCAACGACGCGAAGGTGGATCTCCGCACGCTCGTCGTCGGGGATCCAGTTCGGGAAGCCTACCTCGTCAGCCTCTGCCACCCACATGTGGACAAGCGACGTCGAGTGCCCGATCCGGCTGACCTTGGCGCAGAGTTTGGAGAGGTCACTTGCGATCGTCGCCGGAACCTCCGTGGCGGGCCAGATGAGGTAAGCGGTCTCGTCCTCAAGCCAGGCCCGTGCGAAGGTGCGAGGCTGGCGGTCTCGAGTCACCTGCGGTGCGGACTGGATTATCGCTGTCGGCGGCTTGGTGACCTCGCCCGCCTTGTCGTTCACCGGCACGAACTGTGTGACGGTCTTGCGTGGCATCGCCCCCCGAGCCGAGAGAGCCGGCGCAGGTAACGATTCGAGCCACCGCAGCGCGTCTCGTTCACCGACATGCTCACCGGTCTGGAAGTAGGCTGCGGCGAGCGCCATGAACACCCGCGCCGGATGGGGGGGCCATTCAGGCTGTCCGCGGCCATCGGGCTCGGTGGCGGCAACGAACCCGTTCAGATAGCGAATTCCGAGCGCGAGCACGTCACAATGCCTCGACCGATTCCCGCGCGGCCTCAAGCTGGCTTAAGCGGACGAGCTTCACGAGCTCGGCCGACGGCTTGAGCACGATCGGCTCGGTGTTCCACGGCAGGCCGACCGCGCGCGCGGCGGCGACAGCTTCGCCCAAGAGCGAGATCGCGCTCGTCGGGGACAGGGCGAAGGAGCGTGGTGTCTCGCCCGGCCGCTCGAGCAGTTCCCAGACCATCGCCCCCTCGGGCCACAGTACGCATCGCGACCGGAGGTCGACGCCGGCCTCGAAGGCGAGCGTCGCCGCGGCTAGTCCGAGCGCAGCGAGCACGGCGCGGGCGCGTGCGTCGATCGCGGCGTCGGTCCGGCCGTCAAGGGGGAACCGGAGGCGACGGAGGCAGATGAGCGACAGGGTTGTCGTCTGTTCGACCCACTCAACCGTGAGCCCGGAGTTCCGTACGTCGAACGGCACATTCGAGTGGTTGATCTCTGACGGGCGGACCGCTCCACTCTCCTTTGCGGCCGCGACCCGAAGGAGGGATCTATCCTCGCCGCGAACGACGCTGACTACCTTGCTGATCTCGAGCGGATCGCGCCGAAGGCCACGGGACCGGAACGTGTCCTCCCATACCGCGCCGACCCCCACCATTTCGGAGACGAGCGCCCGCTCGAACTTCGGCCCGAGACCGCCCTTCGGGCCCGTCGAGTCCCACATCCCGAACACGAGGGCCGTTGGGCACAGCTCGAACAGGGCCGTCGCGTTCGACACCCGCACCGAGTTGAGAGCCTTCCCTACTATGGAGTGCCGAAACCTCACGCCTGCGAGCTCGCTGTCGCGTAGAATCGCGTCGGCGAGCCGGTGTGGCACCTCAAGGCTTGTCAACCGCCCGACCGATTCGATGAGTCGGTCGCCCGCCCCGTCGCCGGCGGAATTGTCAACTGGGTCGTAGTCAGAGAAGTCGACGACCAGGAGTGGCAACGCGATCGCACCCGCGTCGCAGGCCTCTTGGAGTGCCAGCTCCATGCGGTTGGCTTGGCTCTGCACGCTGTCCATCAGGACGCAGTCCACCGGCTGGTCGCGCCCGGGAACGACGCGCTTCTCGAATGCGTAGTCGCCGCCGGCGAACGTGGGAGGGAACACCTTGTCCCCCGGACCCCCGGCAGGCTGGAGCCGACGGCGGCAGCGAAACGCGGCAGCGGATCCCTCGATCGCGGCGAACAGGTCATCGAACCTGAGAGCCTCCATGCCCTCCTCCCTTCTTGCACGCCCCGGTGGCGCCTGAGCGTTGGCGTACACGGCCTCGGACGCAGGCTCCGGCGTGATGCTACGCAGCCGCTGTATCAGCGTCGATGGCCGATCGCTCGCCGGATGGGACGTTCGGTTTCTGTGGTAGCTCTAGGAGCCAGCGGAGATGTTGAAGGAGCTGGCCGAGTGCGCCAGGGCCGCACCCCCTCTCACGCGTCACCGTAAGGCCGCGCTAACCATTGATGTCCGGTCGAAGACGGACAGAAAGCCCGACGTCGAACGTTGCCGGTCCAGTAAACACACACGGCAGCAGCGATGCCGTGGTCAAATACCGACCAGGGATCCACGACGCTGAGAGCGTTGGCACACGACTTGGTCTCGATGCGCGGTCTGAGCTGTCTTGCATGGATGGAATTACAGGCGTGTAATTGTAGGCCATCGCCCGCAAGGACAAGGCGAATTCGGTCTGTCCCGATTGCCGCTCACCCACAACGCCGTGACGCGCGTGGCCAGCCGTAGGCCGCGCTCGTCTACTCCTTCGGGCGCGAGGACCAGCCCACCCGCGAGGCTCTCGACGGCGCCGTGCGCTTGATCTCGCGCGTGGTGGAGCCCTCGGGGTTCTCGAGGTCCTGGCAAGGACCGAGCCCTAGTCCGTTGGCTTGCGCACGTTCGGTGCCGCGTCCGTGCTCGACCATCTCCGGAAACGGCATCGTACCGGCACGGCGGTCCAGTCTGTGGCCGGCGGGAGACGGCTCGTCGAAGCGATGGAATCGGTGCCGTCCTGCCTCGTGGCAAACCACTCGCCCGAGCCGTCCTCGAAGCTCTACGCGTTCGATTGCGCCAACAAGAGTGGTCGCAATCTCCGACATGGTCGACGTCGGCGAGGGCTCACAGGTCTCGTCCTGGGGCGGCCGGCACCACTACGAGCGGACCCGAGACCATGCCTCGACACGTGAGGTCCTGCGCGACCCTGGGCTCGGCGAGTTGCCGATGGTCCGTGGCCTCACGCTTCGGACGACGCAAGGCAACAAGGATCGCATCGGCACGACACTCGTTGGCGGTTCTTCTACCTGCAGGTTTCGCAGCAGGGTGATAGGACGGTCGGACATCACCGGCGGCGAGGCAGGTGCAGAGCAGCTGCCTCCTGCGCCAGCAGGTTCAGGTGGCCCGCCGATAGGCGCGTACGGCCAGAGGGACGAAGACCGCCGCGATCCCGGCCAGCCACACGGCGCTCTGCCAGGCGTGGAGCTCGAGGGGACCGCCGAGCGCGAGCGAGCGCATCTCGTCGATGACGATAGTGACCGGCTGGTTCTTCGCGAAGGCCTGCAGCCACCCCGGCATCGACGGGACGGGGACGAAGGCTGAGCTCACGAAGGTGAGCGGGAACAGCCACACGAGCCCGAAGGAGCCCACCGACTCCTCGTCCTTGATGGCGAGCCCCACGAAGGCGCTGATGGTGCAGATCACCGCGCCGAAGACGACCCCGAGCACGACCATCAGCACCGCCGGCACGACGCCGTCGTGGAAGCGGAAGCCCACGGCGTAGCCGACGGCGAGGATCACGAGCACGGTGACGGCGAGGCGCAGGGTGTCTGCCATGAGCCGTCCGACGAGGACCGCCGAGCGCGCGATGGGCATGGCCCGGAAGCGGTCGATCACGCCTCGCTGCAGCTGGCGGGCAAGCGAGATCGCCGTACCGAAGGAGGCGAAGGCGGCCGACTGGGCGACGATCCCGGGCAGGAGGAAGCTCACGTAGCCCCCTGGGACCGGGACGGGAATGGCGCCGCCGAACACGTAGCGGAAGAGCAGGACGAACATCACGGGCTGGATGATCGTGAAGAAGAGGAAGGCCGGATTGCGGAGCCAGATGATCAGCTCGCGTCGCGTGAGCGTGGCCGAGTCGACCAGGCCGAGCCGGAGCCGGCGGGCGAGCGGCGCGCCCGGGATCTCCAGGGCCACGAGGTCCGAGGCGCTCGTCGTGGTCATCGCTGCTCCCCGCTGCGCCGGGCAGCCCGGCGAGCGCCCCGTGACGCCGCGGGCTCCGGCTCGGCCGCGCCGTGGCCGGTGAGGGCCAGGAAGACGTCGTCGAGCGACGGGCGGCGGATGCCGAGCCCCTCGGTGTGGATGCCGAGGGCATCGAGCCGGCGCACCGTCTCGACGAGGGCTCTCGAGCCGTCCTGGCCCACCCGCAGGCGAAGCTGGCCAGCCTCGGCATCGGCGGTGGGGTCTGCGTCCGACAGCGGGCGCAGCGCCTCGGCCGCCTCGCCGAGGCGCTGGCGCTCCACCACGGTGAGCTCGAGGATGTCGCCGCCGATGCGGTCCTTGAGCTCGCTCGCCGTCCCGGCGGCGATCACCTGGCCATGGTCGACGACGACGATCTCGTCGGCCAGCTCGTCAGCCTCCTCGAGGTACTGGGTCGTGAGCAGCAGCGTGGTCCCGCCCGAGACCAGCTCGCGGATCACCTGCCACATGCCGAGGCGGCTGCGGGGGTCGAGGCCAGTGGTGGGCTCGTCGAGGAAGAGCACCTGCGGCCGGGCCACCAGGCTCAGCGCCAGGTCGAGGCGGCGCTGCATGCCGCCCGAGTAGCCCCTCGCCGGCCGGTCGGCGGCATCGGTGAGTTCGAAGCGCTCGAGAAGCTCGCCGGCTCGTCGCCGCAAGGTGGCCGGATCGAGGTGGTAGAGGCGGCCCATGATCTCGAGGTTCTCGCGGCCGGTCAGCTCCTCCTGGATGGCCGCGGACTGGCCCGCGAGGCCGATGATCTCGCGTACCGCGGCCGGCGAGCGCACGACGTCGCGGCCCTCGACGAGCGCCCGGCCGCGATCGGGTGCGAGCAGCGTCGTGAGGATCTTGACGACGGTGGTCTTGCCTGCGCCGTTCGGCCCGAGCAGCCCGAGCACCCTTCCCCGGTCGACGACGAGGTCGATGCCGCGCAGGGCGTGGACCTCCCCGAAGGACTTGTGGACGCCCTCGACGTAGATGGCCGGCCCGTCCCAGGCGCCCCCCTCCCCCCGCCAACGGTCCGCGCTCATCGTGCGCCCCCGTCGCGCCACGGCATCGCCGGCGCGCGGCCTTCGGCGCGTGCCGCTCGAGCCCGCCGGTGCACCGGCCCGGGCGCATCGGCGCGGGGCCGGCTGAGTCCAGTCGCCGTGTGCATCGTCTCGCGACGCTAGAGGGAAACGAGCGCGTCGGTGGCGAGCGGCTCGCGTTCGCGAGGTGCGCCCCGGCGTCGCCGGACGAGGAGGGCGCGGGCGACAGGCCGCGGCAGCCACCAGTTCCACCGGCCGAGCACCGAGACGAGGGCGGGCAGGAGGAGCCCTCGCACGACCGTGGCGTCGAGCAGGATCCCGGCGCCGAGACCGGTGGCCAGCACCTTGATGTCCGTGTCGGGCGCCGAGGCGAGCGACGCGAAGGCGAGGAACAAGATGAGCGCCGCGCTCGTGACGAGGCGGCCGGTGCGCCCGAGGCCCTCCACGACCGCGGCGTCGGTGGCCCCGAGCCGGTCGTACTCCTCGCGCACCCTGGTGAGGATGAAGACCTCGTAGTCCATCGACAGCCCGAAGAGGAAGGCGAAGATCATGAGCGGCACCCAGAAGGTGATGGCGCCGGTGGCGGGGATGGAGAAGATCGCCGACGAGCCGTGGCCCTCCTGCCAGAACCACGTCATGAGGCCGAAGGTGGCCGCCATCGAGACCACGTTGAGCAGGACCGCCTTGATCCCGAGCAAAAGCGAGCGGAAGGCCCGAGCCAGGAGGAGGAAGGTCACCACCGCGATCAGGGCGAACATGAGGGGGAAGCTGCCGAACACGGCACGGACGTAGTCCTGCTGGATCGGGCCGAGCCCGCTCACGCCGAGCACGCCCGGCACAGCGCGCAGGGCAGCCTCGGTGGCGCGCACCGGGGCGAGGGTGGCGTTGTTCACCGTCTCGACGTCGGGGATCACGATCGCGTCCGAGGTGCCGCCACGGTTGCCGGTCGGGCCCGCGGGGATCGTCACGCTGCGGATGCCCGGTACCCGGCGGAGGCGGGCGAGGACGGCCGGCCCGGCCGCCTCCGTGGTGAGCACCTCCATCGGGGTGAGCACGCCCTCGGGGACCCTGCCGGCGAGCAGCAGCTCGTAGGCGTCGTGGGCGGCACCGGTGTGGGCCTCGGCGGCCGCCGATGTCTGGCCGACCGTGAGCGAGAAGACGGGCACCACGGCGATGGCGAGGGCCGCCACGGCGACGCCCGTGGCCCACCAGCGCCGCCGAGCGACGAGGGCCGCCCAGCGGTTCCACCACCGGCTGGCCCGGTCCTCCCGGCGGATGCGTGGCCAGTCGAGCTTCGCACCTGGCCCGGCGAGCAGCGCCGGCAGCAAGGTGTCGACGACCACGACGGACACGAGGGGGATGAGCATGCCGCCGATGCCGGTGCTGCGCAGCCCCGGCACCGGCAGGACCGCGAGCGCGGCGAGGCCGACGGCCACCGTCAGGCCCGACAGCACCACCGCGCGGCCCGCGGTGTCGGCGGCCGCGAGGACGGCGTCCGTGGTGTCGAGCCCCCTCGCCCGCTCCTCGCGCCAGCGGGTCACGAAGAGGAGCGAGTAGTCGATGGCGATCCCGAGCCCGATCAGCGCGACCAGGAACTCGACGATGAAGGAGACGTCGGTGACGTAGGTGAGCACGAGGACCGCGAGGAAGGTGGCCAGGATCGACACGGCCGCAACGAGGAGGGGAACGAGGGCGAGCAGCGAGGCGAAGACGAAGGCGAGCACCGCGAGCGCGCCGAGGCCGCCGAGCATCGTCTCGGCGAAGACCCCCGGGCCCTTCGGTGCAGCACCCGCGGCCAGCTGGTCGATGCCCGTGAGGCCGACCCCGTAGCCGGGGAGGGCGCGCCGGAGCTGCCCCTCGGCCCTGGCCGCGAGGCCGGTGCCGGCGAGGCTGTTCGTCGGGGGAGCGAGGAGGTAGGCCCAGGTGGCGCGACCGTCCGAGGTGAGGAAGGCGGAGTCGTGGGTGACGGCGTAGTCGACGATGCGCACGCTCGGCTCCTCGGCCCGAACCCGTTCGAAGGCGCGGGCGACGGCACCGTGGTCGGCGGCGATCGTCTGGCCGGCTGGGGCGCGCACCACGAGGATGGCCGGGTCGGACTCGGTTCCGTAGGTGCGCAGGATCCGCTGCGCGGTCTCGTAGCCCGGCTGGCCCGGCAGGGAGAAGTCCACCGTGAGCCGCGCTGGCACCTTGCTGGCAGCCAGCGCGCCGGCCGCGAAGATCGCAGCCCAGAACGCGAGGACGACGGCGCGGTGGCGCACCACCCAGGAGGCGAGTCGGCCGGTGGGCCCGAGCTCCGGTCCTTCCTGCCGGAGGGCGCTCCCGGTACCGATGGCGGGGGAGCTGGGGGGCTCGGCGAGGACGGGCACGGGGCCTCCATTCGGATCAGGATCGTTCGGTAAGGAATAATTCTACATCGACTCGTTCCTCTTGTGAAGTAGGATCGTGTCATCGCTTCCGGACGAGGACCTGAGGTCGCCCGCTCGACGCCCGAGGAGGCGCAGGGGCCCAAGGAGGGGCGGAGCGCTGGCCCGATGCCCCCCCCGTTCGGCGACTCCGTGGGCTTCCTCCTCTCCCAGCTCGGCTACGTGGTGGCCCGGCGGTTCCGGGCCGTCATGGCCGAGGTGGACCTCGAGCCGCGCCACTTCGCCCTTCTGCGGGCGATCGAGGCCAACGAGGGCCAGTCCCAGAGCGTCCTCGTCGAGCGCCTGCGCATCCCGGCGAGCAGCATGGTGTCGGTGGTCGACTACCTCGAGGAACGCGGACTGGTGGAGCGGCGCGTGCCTCCCGGGGACCGCCGCGCGCGCACCTTGCACCTGACCGCCGCGGGCCGGGACCTCGCGGCGCACGCGGCCGGCCGGGCCATGGCCTTCGAGCGGGAGCTGTGCCGGGGGCTCGACGACGCTACGCGCCGGGAGCTGATCGAGCGGCTGCAACGCATCGGCCGCAACCTCGAGGTGGTCGAAGGGGTGCACCCTGACGTCGCGCTCGGGCACCACGCCCCCAGCTGGACCGAGTCGGCGCCGCTCGGCTGATCCCGACCTCCGGGCAGCCGGCCGCCTCTGCCTCGTCGGCGTCGCGTGCTTGGCGCGCGACGCTGCTCGCCTCCGGTTGCTCCTCGGCGGCGGACGGCTCGGCGGAGCCCGCGCCCGACGAGCGCTCGTCGCGGTTGGCGGAGCCACCACCGAGTGCGCCCGGCTGGTGTCGAGCGTGCCGGCCGCGCCGTCGGGGCGCGCGTCGGGGCGTGGCAGGCCGTCGTCGTGCCTGCACGCGGCGCGTGACCTCGCGGTGCGCGCGCCGGAGCGGTGCGCTGCCGACGCGCTGGGCGCACTTCACGTTCACGTAAACAAGAGGCTAAGGTGGGCAGCGCATGCGTGAGACCGAGCTGAGGCGCACCAGTCCGGAGCTACCGGCGCGCGCGGCAGCGCCGAGCATGCGAGCCGTCGACGACCGCTACAAGTGGGTGGCGCTCTCGAACACGACGCTCGGGGTGCTCATGGCGGTGCTCGACTCGACGATCATGCTGATCGCCCTCCCGGACATCTTCCGCGGCATCCGTATCAACCCGCTGCAGCCGGGCAACAGCTTCTACCTGCTGTGGATGATCCTCAGCTTCATGATCGTCTCGAGCGTCCTCGTCGTCGGTCTCGGGCGCCTCGGCGATCTGTTCGGCCGCGTCCGGATGTACAACCTCGGCTTCGCGATCTATACCTTCTTCTCGCTGCTGCTCACCGTGACGTGGATGTCCGGTCGGGCGGCCGCGATCTGGCTCGTCGTGATGCGCGTCTTCCAGGGCGTCGGCGCGGCCTTCCTCGTCGCCAACTCGGCTGCGATCCTGACCGACGCCTTCCCGGAGAACCAGCGCGGCCTGGCCCTCGGCATCAACCAGATCGCGGGGCTCGCCGGCTCGTTCATCGGCCTCGTGGTCGGCGGGATCCTGGCGCCGATCGAGTGGCGGCTGATCTTCCTCGTCTCGGTGCCGATCGGCCTCTTCGGCACCGTCTGGGCCTACCTGAAGCTGCGCGAGGTAGGGCCGCCCCGGGAGAAGCCCCGCATCGACTGGGCGGGCAACGCGCTCTTCGCGCTGGCGCTCGTCGGGATCATGGTCGGGATCACCTACGGCATCCAGCCCTACGGCCACTCGTCGATGGGCTGGACGAGCCCGTTCGTCCTCGGCTGCCTCGTCGGCGGGGCGGTGCTGCTCGGGGTCTTCTGCGTCGTCGAGCTGCGCGTCGCCGAGCCGATGTTTCGTCTGGCGCTCTTCCGGATCCGAGCCTTCACCGCCGGCAGCCTGTCGACGCTGCTCGCCGCCATCGGACGGGGCGGCCTCATGTTCATGCTCATCATCTGGCTGCAGGGGATCTGGCTTCCCCGCCACGGCTACGACTTCGCGCGCACCCCGTTGTGGGCCGGGATCTACATGCTGCCGCTCACGGCCGGATTCATCGTCGCCGGGCCGGTCTCCGGCATCCTCTCGGACCGCTACGGGTCCCGCCCGTTCGCCTCGGGCGGGATGCTCGCCGCCGCGGCCTCCTTCGGGCTGCTCGAGGTGCTGCCCGTCAACTTCTCCTACGCTCCCTTCGCGCTGCTCCTCTTCTTGAACGGGCTCGCGATGGGCGCGTTCGCCTCGCCGAACCGGGCCGGCGTGATGAACAGCCTCCCCGCCCGCCATCGCGGCGTCGGAGCGGGCATGAACTCGACCTTCCAGAACTCGGCCCAGGTGCTGTCGATCGGGATCTTCTTCACGCTCATGATCGTCGGCCTCGCCTCGTCGCTGCCGGCCGCCCTCGAGCACGGGCTGCGCGCCGAGGGCGTGCCGGCCGCGGCCGCCTCGGCAGCGGCGCACCTCCCGCCGGTCTCCACGCTGTTCGCGGCCTTCCTCGGCTACGACCCGGTGAAGCACCTGCTCGGCAGCGCCGTCCTGGCACACCTGCCCGCGCACGCCAGCGCCGCGCTCGAGGCTCACTCGTTCTTCCCCAGGCTGATCGCCGCACCCTTCCGCCGCGGGCTGCGCGTCTCGTTCGCCTTCGCGGCCGGCGCCTGCCTCGTGGCCGCGGCGGCCTCGTGGCTGCGCGGCGGTCGCTACGTCTACCATGAGGTCGAGCCTTCTGCTCCCGACGGCAGGTACGGGGTCGCACCGGCGGATGGGGGGGTCTGAGGCGGTGTCGAGGCCAGCAGCCGTTGCCGGCCCACGGGGGCCGGCAGCTGCGCCCGGCACGCTGCGCATCGGCGAGGCCGCGCGCGCCTGCGGCGTGACGACGCGCACGCTGCGCTACTGGCAGGAGATCGGCCTCATCACGCCGAGCGGCAGGCGCGAGGGGGGCGAGCGGCTCTACTCCGACGCCGACGTGGCGCGTGCCAGGCGCATCAGGGAGCTCCAGGACCTGCTCGGCTTCTCCCTGGCCGAGATCCGGGCCGTCCTCGAGACGGACGACGTGCTGGACCGGCTCCGCTTCGCCTACCGCTCGAGCGCCCGGCCGGAGGTCCTCCTCGAGCTGCTCGGCGAGGCGCTCGAGGCCAACGACCGGCTGCTCGCCCGCCTCGACGAGACGCTCGCGCGCGTACAGGCGTTCCGAGCCGAGCGGGCCGAGAAGAAGCGGCGGCTGCGGGCGCGCGCACGCGAGCTTCGCGCCGCGCTCGAGAGGGAGGCGACGCCGGGCTGATCGGATGGCTCGCCGCTCGAGCGGCGAGCAGGCGCACGATCTAGCCGTAGAACTCGAGGTCTGCCGACTCCAGTGCTGCCTCACTCACTCAACGAGCGAGGTGGTCGATCCCGGTTAGCCGTCCTCGCGCTCCACCGCGGCGACGGCCGACTTGGCGTCGGACCCGAGCCAGGCCACCGCCTCGATGGCCGGCAGGTACCGGTCCATCGCGAGGACGTTCTCGTAGATGACCTTCCCGAGGTGCGCGGGAGCGAACCCGCCCTCGGGCATGGCCTGCCCGGTGCGGTAGCGGAGCTCGCCGTCGGCGAGGTCCATCTCGAACGCACCGAGCATGAGCCCCCAGTTCGCGCGGCACAGCAGCTCGGCCATCTCGAGGCGACGGTCCTCCGGGATCGCGAACGGGCAGGAGGAGTACACGATGAGCGCCGGTGGGTCCTCGAGCGCCCGCGCGTAGCAGATCCACTCCCCGTGCTCGCCGGTGCACGGTGCTCGGAGCATGTCGTTGCCGAGGCGCGAGTAGGCCCAGCCGTCGTCTTCGAAGAAGCGGGCGACGGATTCGAGGAGCTCCCCCACGCGCTACTCGTGGGGGAGGTAGCGGTCGAAGGGACGGAGCGCGTCGGTTGCCGCGTACTCCTCGGGCTTGAACCCCCGCAGGACGATCGCCGCGTGCAGCGGGTCGCCCTCGATGAGCTTGAGCGCGTCGGCGGGCTTGGAGAAGAACTCGAGCGCCATGGAGACGACCTCGGCATTGCCGGACCGGTAGGCGGTCGAGGTGTAACGGCCGGTCACGTACTTGCCGCCCCAGCGCCCCTCGGTGTACTTCGTAACGATGTTCTCGCCGGAGCGGGCCGGTCCGCCTCCGGCCTCGGCGTGGCGAGTGCCGAGCAGGAGGTGGATGTCGTGCCACGTGCGCATCGGCAGGTGCTCCTCGAGGACGTGGCCGATCTCGTGCGCGATGACGTTCGTCGCCTCGTTGTAGGCGACGTTGATGAGGCCTCCTCCGCCGTTCGCTCGGAACGAGGGAGACGGCTTCGAGTGCACGATCACCTTCGGCCGGGGGATGCGGGCGATCATCTCCGCCGAGAGGAAGGCCCGCGTCCAGTCGTCCGCCCGGTCAACCCTTCGGCGGAACTTGCGGCTCTTCAGGCGGCGCTTCGAGAGCCACTTGATCACGGCATCGTCCACCTCCTCGATGCCGTCGACGAGCCGCCCGCCACCCTTCCACTCCCTTCGCGCCTCGCCCTCTCGCGGCTGGTGCTGCTCAGCGCCGCCACCGCTCAAGATGAACTCGACCGTCGGCATCTTCTTTAGGGCGGCGGCGAACTTCGGGATGTCCTCGCGTGGGACGTAGGCGGCCTCCAGCTTGACGTTCTTCCGCTTGTCGAGGAAGCCCTGCGCAGCCGCGCCGAAGGTCAGTTCCTTCGTGATGAACTCCCGGTCGGGGCCGACGGAGGGGTCCTGACGAAGGTTCTCGGCGACCCCCTCGGAGACGAGGGGGCTGAACGCGTTCCACAGCGCCATGAGGGCCTTGCTCCTCGAGTTGCCCTTGGCCAGCTTGATGAACGTCCTGTTCGCGTCCACGAGGTCCTTCGCGCCCGCGACGGCGTAGCCCGCCGCCTGCCAGAATTCCTGGAGGTCCTCTTCGGTCGGCGGGTCCTCCTTCTTCTGCAGCTTGTAGCTCTCCGCGACCTCGTCGCGCAGCTTGTTCACGCGGGCCGGGTCGGAGAGGATCTGCAGCGCGACCTGCAGCTCTCGCGTCTGCGCGACCTCGTACAGCATCTTGTCGCCGTGCTGTGCCTTCCAGTGCTCCTCGAAGGTCTTGGACGCCATCTCCTTGTCACTCGGCAAGGCCTCGCCGCGCCGAATGTTGAACGCGCCGGTCTTGGGGTGGCGGTACTTGTTCCACTGCTTCTTCAGCCAGTTCTCCCGCTGGACGGCGAGGGCGCCGAGGCGCTGGAGGGGCAGGCGCTGCGCCCGGCGCGTCTGGCCGCTGCCCTCCTCCTCGTCCTCCTCGCCGGAGTCTCGCTGCGGCGCGATGGCGTGGCGCTGGACGCAGAGGCGCTGCGCTTCGAGGTTCTCGCGCCCGCGGGTGCTCGCGGGCGAGCCGCCAGGCCAGGCGCGGCCGAGAGCGGCGACGGCGACTCGGTTGCCGGCAGTCGCCTGCAGGTCGAGGAGCGCCTGGACACTGAGCGGCTGGCCGAGGCGGTAGGGCTCGCGTTCCCGGGGCACGGCGCCCGATCGCGTCGCGTCACGAGCGTCGGCGGGTGTCCTGCAGGTCGTGTGGTGATGTCTCACGCGGCCTCCCTCCGAGTGAGCAACGAGAGCATAGACGACCGAGCGGGCCGTGGCAGGGGTGCCGCGGCGCCCGCTGCCCGGATCGGCGCCGCCTCACGGTCGTGTGCTCGCCGGCTCGCTCAGTGGCGCGTGTGGCCCGGGCGCGGCGCCGTGTTGTGGTATACCAACGAATACTGATGAGCACAGAACGGGCGCGCGCCGACCTCGCGGGAGTGGCAGGCGGTGGCTGACGCGGACGTCGTCGTGGTCGGTGGCGGCAACGCGGCGCTGTGCGCCGCGATCGCGGCACGCCAGGCGGGCCGCTCGGTCGTCGTGCTCGAGCGGGCGCCGTATCGCGAGCGCGGCGGGAACTCGGCGTTCACGACGGGCGCGATGCGCGTCGCCTACCGTGGCGTCGAGGACCTGCGCCGGATCATGCCCGACCTGTCCGACGAGGACGTCGCGAGGAGCGACTTCGGCTCGTACCCGCGCGAGGCCTTCTTCGAGACGATGGGGAAGGTGACGGGCTTCCGGACGGACCCCGATCTCGCCGCCCTCCTCGTCGATCGCAGCCTCGAGACGCTCGTGTGGATGCGGGAGCAGGGCGTCCGCTTCCTGCCGAGCTACGGGCGCCAGGCGTTCCTCGTCGACGGCAGGTACCGGTTCTGGGGCGGCCTCGCCGTGGAGGCCGTGGGCGGCGGCGAGGGGCTCATCGACTCGCTGACGAGGGCGGCGAGCGCCGCGGGTGCGGAGATCCGCTACGGGGCACGTGCCACGTCGCTCGTCACCGACGACCGCGCCGTGCGTGGCGTGCGCGTGCGCCGGGGCCTGGGGACCGAGGTGATCGAGGCGCCGGCGGTCATCCTCGCGTGCGGGGGGTTCGAGGCCAACGCCGAGTGGCGGGCCCGCTACCTCGGCCCCGGCTGGGAGCTCGCGCGCGTGCGAGGCACGCGCCACAACACGGGGGACGGGATCCGCATGGCGCTCGAGGCCGGCGCCATGCCCTACGGCAACTGGTCGGGCTGCCACGCGGTCGCCTGGGACCTCAACGCGCCCGAGTTCGGCGACCTGAAGGTACGGGACAACTTCCAGAAGCACAGCTACCCGCTCGGGATCATGGTGAACGCGCACGGCCGCCGCTTCGTGGACGAGGGCGCCGACTTCCGCAACTACACCTACGCGAGGTACGGGCGGATCATCCTCGAGCAGCCGAACCAGGTCGCCTGGCAGATCTTCGACGCCAAGGTCTCGCACCTGCTGCGCGACGAGTACCGGATCCGCCAGGTGACGAAGTACACGAGCCCGACGCTCGAGGGGCTCGCGCAGGCGATCGAGGGCATCGACCGCAACGAGCTCCTCAGGACCATCGCCCAGTACAACGCTTCGGTGCGCCGCGACGTCCCGTTCAACCCGGCGGTCCTCGACGGGCGCTGCACGGTCGGCCTGGACGTGCCGAAGTCGAACTGGGCGAACACGATCGACACGCCGCCGTTCGAGGCCTACGCGGTGACGTGTGGGATCACGTTCACCTTCGGCGGGCTGCGCGTCAACGAGCGGGCGCAGGTGGTCGACGAGGACGGGGACCCGATCCCGGGCCTGTACGCGTGCGGCGAGCTCGTGGGCGGTCTCTTCTACTTCAACTACCCGGGCGGCACCGGCCTCACGGCGGGCTCGGTCCTCGGGCGCATCGCGGGGGCCGCCGCGTCGGCGCGCTAGCCGAGCCGGCTCCGGGGAGGGGCCGGGCCGGCGCGCCACCGTCCGGCGAGGGCGGCGCGGCTCAGCTCGGGATCGACGCTGTCGCGCGGGTGCCCGTGTCGGAGCGGATCCGGCGAAGCAGCGGTGCCTTCACGAGGTCCAAGACGACCGTCGCGCCGAGCACCGCCGCGAGGAGGACGCCCACGTCGGCGAGGGGGACGGCGGCCATGAGGATCCCCCGGACGGCGAAGATCGTCACCAGCACGAGGTCGGCCGCCGTGGCGGCGAGCATCCACGCGCTGGGTCGCGAGGCCCACAGGTGGCGGCGCTCGCGCACCAGGTACACCGTGGCCTGTCCGGTCGCGACGAGCATGACGAAGACGAGGGTCTGCGTCGGGGCCAGCGAGAGGTCCACGACGTCGCGCGCGACGAAGAAGGTGCAGAACGCGACGGCGAGCCAGGGGACGGCGATGCCGAGCGCAGCGGCCGAGAGCGCGGGGACCTGCCAGCGGTCCGGACGGCTCGAGAAGCCGACGCGATCGGTTGCGAGCGACATGGTGACGAAGTCGTTGGCGAACACGAGCAGGAGCACGAGACGCGGCGTCGTGACGAAGGTCCCGGTCACGAGGAGTCCAAGGCCGAGGAACAGCGAGACCTGGAACGTCTTCGCGATCTTGTTCACCGTGTAGGTGAGCATGCGCTGGTAGACGCGCCGGCCGGTCTCCACGGCGGCGACGACGTTCGACAGCCCCTCGCTCGTCAGGACGAGACTCGCCGCGCTCTTCGCGACGTCGGTGGCACTCGAGACCGCGATCCCCACCTCGGCGCGCTTGAGGGCCGGCGCGTCGTTGACGCCGTCGCCGGTCATACCGACCACGTGTCGGGCGCGCTGCGCGCGTTCCACCAGCAAGAGCTTGTCCTCCGGGAGCACCCCGGCCACGACGTCGAAGTCGATCTCGCCGCCGCGTCGGGCTCGAAGCTCCTCGACCGAGCCGAGGCGCTCGCCGATGCCGACCTGGCGGGCCACGGCCACGGCCGTGGGGGCGGCGTCACCGGTCACCATGACCACCCGGATGCCGAGGGCGCCGAGGTGCCGCACGAGCGTGGCGGAGTCCGGTCGCACCGGGTCGCCGAGGGCGACGAGGCCCGCGACCTCGAGGCGCTCGGCGCCCGACGCGACGGCGAGCACCCGGTCGCCGCGCGAGGCGAGGGAGGCGACGGCCTCGGCGAGGTCCGGTGGCGGTGCCGGCGCGAGCGCGCCGAGCACGGCGGGGGCGCCCTTGAGCACCCGCAGGGCGCGCCCGCCCACCTCGAGGGTCGCCTCGGAACGCTTCGTCGCCGGGTCGAACGGGACGAACCGGCTGCGCGGGCCCGCCCGTGGCGCGCCGGCCGCTGCCTCGAGCACGGCGAGGTCGATCGGGTCCTGGGTGGCCTCGTCGGAGGCAGCGGCTGCCAGCGCGAGCACCTCGGCCGCGCTGCGGCCCCCGAAGGGGCGGACCTCGGTGACCGACAGGCGATTCTGCGTGATGGTGCCCGTCTTGTCGGTGCAGAGGAGGTCCATCGCGGCCGCCTCCTCGATGGCCGAGAGGCGGGTGACGAGCACTCCGGCGCTGGCGAGCTGGAGGGCGCCGACGGAGGTGGCGAGCGTGAAGGTCGCGGGCAGTGCCACCGGAACGGTGGCGACGACGAGGATCAGGACGAAGGGGAGCAGCTCCGTTGCCGGCAGGCGGGCCACGACGCCGTAGGCCACGATCGCCACGACCAGCGCGCCGTCGAGGACGAGCAGCGCCCGGACGACGCGAAAGATGGTCTCCTCGAGGTGGGTGGCGGTCTTCGCGGTGCTGACCAGCTGGGCGGTGCGGCCGAAGTAGGTGCGAGCACCGGTCGCCGTCACCTCCCCGGTCGCCTCGCCGCGGCGCACGACCGAGCCGGCGTAGCAGCGGCCGCCAGGGGTCACCTCGACGTCGGCGGACTCGCCGGTGAGCACCGACTGGTCGACCGAGACGGCCCCCGAGCCGATGGCCAGATCCGCGGGGACGATGTCGCCCATCCGGATGTGGACGACGTCGCCCGGCACGAGCCGCTCCGCGTCGATCACCTGCCAGTGGCCATCCCGCCGGACCCTGGCGCGCACCGCCAGCCGGCTGCGGAGGAGGAGCAGGGCGTTGGCGGCACGGCCCTCCTGCACGAAGCTGAGCGCGCCGTTGAAGACGACGAGCGCGCCGATGATGACCGCCTCGGTGACCTTGCCCGCCGCCAGTTCCAGCACGATGGCCGCCTCGAGCAGGTACGGGACCGGCCCGGTGAGCTTCGACGCGAGCGTGCGCCACGGGTGGCGCCGCTCGGTGCCGAAGGTGTTGAGCCCGACCCGGCCCAGGCGCTCGGCGGCCTCCGCCTCGCTCAGGCCGGCGGGCGCCGCCTCGAGGTGCGCCGCGCGCTCGCCACGGGTGGCGCCGGCCGGACCGGCCCCCCAGGTCCGGTCCTTCTCGCCGGCTGGGTGCTCGGTGGCCACGAGCCGAGTGTTGCACCGCGCGTCGGAGCGGGTCACGGACGGCCCCGGGGCGGGGCGGAGACGGGCACAGTCCCGGCCACCCGCCGCGTCGTGGCCGGCGGCCGGGGCACGCGTAGGATGCGCGCCATCCTCGAGCTGGCGGCGGGGCTGCCGCACCCCGGCGAGCTGCGACGGCCGCGGCGCCCCGGTGGAGCGAGGTGGGAGGAGCCGCGGCCGAGGGCCCACCCGACCCTCGGTCCGGGCGGCCGGGCCGGTGGACGCCGGCCGGCCCGCGCCGTCGCCCGCGGGGCGTGGCGACGCGGCCGGCGGCGAGCGGGCGCGGCGCGGCGACGTTGGGGGGTGGAGGCGTCGAGGGTGGTCGCGTGAGCACGAGCGGCGCGCCGGCGGCCGGCGCGCCGGCGAAGCCGCAGTAGTCGCCGGTGGCGTGGATAGCTGGGCGTTCGGGCAGGTTGCGGGGGGTCCTGTGGCCAGCCTGGGCGAGCCGGACCCTGCTCCTCGTGTGGTCGGCCCGGGTGTCGATGAGCGCCGGTCGGGCGCTCGCCGGCGTCGTCGTCCCGCTCTACCTCGCCGACCGGGGGTTCAGCGGCCTGCGCCTGGGAGCGCTCTTCGTCGTGGTGGCGCTCGCCTCCGCGGCGCTGTCGGCGACGGTCGGGGTGGCGTCCGATCGGGTCGGCCGGCGGCCGTTCCTCATCGCCTTCCCCCTCCTCACCGCCGCGGCGGCAGCGACCTTCGCCACGGTGCACGCGCAGCCGGCGCTGTTCGTCGCGGCCGCGGCGGGCAGCTTCGGCCGCGGCTCGGGGGCCGGCGCCGGGACGGTCGGTCCCTACCAGCCAGCGGAGGCGGCGCTCGTGACCGAGATCACTCCGCCGTCGTGGCGCAACAGCGCCTTCGGGCGCCTGCAGTTCTCCTCCTCGCTCGGCGCGCTGGCGGGGTCACTGCTCGCGCTGCTCGCCGGCAGCGGGCACCTGCGCCGGAGCGAGGCGCTCCCGGTGTTCCGATCGGCGTTCTGGGCGACCGCGGCGGTGTGCGCCGTCGCCGGCGTCCTCGCGGTGTGGATGACCGAGCCGGTGCGCCCGGCTCGGGCCGCCGCCGGCGCGCGCCGCCCTCGGCTGCCGGTCGGATCCCGCTACCTGCTCGTCCGCCTGGCAGCGACCAACTCGGTCAACGGGCTGGCGGTCGGCATGATCGGCCCGTTCCTCACCTACTGGCTCTACCGTCGGTTCGGCGCCGGCCCTGCGGAGGTGGGGCTGCTCTACGCCGCGGTGAACGCCGTCAGCATGTCTTCCACGCTCTCGGCCGCAGGGCTCGCCCGCCGGTGGGGGATCGTCCGCACCATCTCCGGCGTCCGGGCGCTCGGCGCCCTCCTCATCGTGCCGATGGTGCTCGCTCCGACCTTCGTGCTCGCCGGGTTCGTCTACGCGCTCCGCATGGTCGTGCAGCGAGCCGGCCTCCCCCTCCGCCAGTCCTACGTCGTCGCCATGGCCGATCCGGAGGAGCGGTCCTCGGTGGCGGCGCTCTCGAACGTCCCCAGCCAGGTCATCATGGGACTGAGCCCGCTCGCGTCGGGCTACCTCCTCGACGACGTGAGCCTGAGCCTCCCGTTCGAGATCGCCGGGGTCCTCCAGCTCGTGAACGCCGCGATGTACTGGCTGTTCTTCCGCCGCCTGCCACCCTCCGACGAGGTCGGCGACGAGCCGCTGCCTCTGCCCGAGCGACACGAGATGGCCTGACGTCGATCTCGCCGAGTCTCGAGGTGCCAGCGCTCTGCCGGGCTCGAGCGGCGGTGCTCGCCGGCCGGCGGCACGAGCGGGGCCGTCGGCTGTCGCGTCGGGCTCAGAGCGCTCGCGGCGGGCTCGGAGGGAGGGACGTTGCGACGGACGGGCGGCGATGATCCACTCGCTCGACCCGACGGGCCGCCGGCGCGGCCCGTGGCGGTGCGTCGCGACGACGCAGCCGCGGGCCGGTGCGTGGCTCGTTCGGCCTCGTTGCGATCCTCGTTGCACCGATGCGCAACTGTCCAGGCCGCGAGCGAGCTCGGCAGTGGAACGCGCCGCCCCGTGGCGCGCGAAGGTGCCGAGCTGCCTCGTACGTGCGGGGCCGTGCCGTGCCGCCGCTGGGGATCTCCCTGCCCGGAGCTCCCCGAGGACGCGCTGCTGGGAGGGGCGACGGCCGCACGTTCCTGCCACCTCGATGCGACCATCCGCGAGCATCGGGCGACGACTGACTACGCTCGCACAGCAGTCTCCCAGGCCTGGGAGCGCTCCAAGGGGGTGGTTCCATGAGCATCCCGAGTGCCATAAGTCCCATTCCAGGGCTCGCCGCCCTTTCCTCGCTCGTCGGCCTCGTCGTCGGCGTGCTCGTGCTGGTGATCCTGCTCGCGACGGTGGGTGCGTTCGTCGTCATCGTCGTGGCGAACCGCGCCGAGGCGGACCCCTCGGGCCGCCGTCCCGCCGTCGTCTACCTGTTCGGCGCGTCCTTCGTGACGGTGTGGACGGCGCTGATCGGGTCGGCGGCGGCGGTGAGCTCGCTCTTCCAGCTGATCGGGAGCCATCCCGGGATGGGCGGCGGGAGCCTGCACCCGGTGGGCGACGCGGTCGCACGTGGTGCCGTGCTCGGCGGCCTCGTGCTCGCCGTCAGCCTCGCCGTCCTCGTGACGCACCTGCGTCGCGGCGTCACGATCGCCACGGCGCCGGCCGCGACGCGCGTCGCGCAGAGCTACGTCTCGGCCGTCTCCTTCGTGAGCGTCCTCATCGTGGCGTTCTCGCTCGCGTACATCGCCTACGCCATCTGCCAGATCGCAGGTCCTGGCGTCTTCCACGGGGACGGCCGCATCCCGACGCTGCGCCACCTCCTCGACGCGATCTGGGTCGCGCTCGCCGCCGGCGCGATCCTCGGGAGCCACCTCCGGCTCGCCAGGCCGCGTGTCTGGTCGGGCGGGGCGCCGGCCGCCTCCGCCTAGCGGCGCGCTGCGCCCGTCCGCCACCGCCGGGGTCGACGTCGCACCGCCGGCGCGCCACCGTAGCGGCGCGCCGGCGGCGGGCGTCACCTCGAGGATGGCCGGCGCGCACGCGCCACGGCACCGAGCGCCGTGCGGCGCCCTCGCCAGCGGTGACTGGAGCGGCCGTCGCCGGCGGGCTCCCTGCGGCACCCGCCACCGGTCCGCGCTGGAGGGCGCACGCCCCGTCGCCGCGCGCCCTCGTCGGCGCGGGCGGGGTCGGTCATCCCTGCCAGCCGGTAGGACGCGATCTCCTTGCGTCTGGGTGCCTGCGGGCTCGTTCCGTGCCGGCGTCTAGACTCGCTGTTCGCAGGAAGCTCACAGCTGGGGGATCCGATGGCACATCCGGGAGGCGGCACGGCACGCCCGCGCCGCATCGTCCTCACGCTCGTCGCAGCGGCTGCCGGCGGCGCCGGCTGGCTTGCGGTCGTGGCGCCGGGCGCCTCGGCCTCGACCCCTGTCGTGCAGCCGGGCCAGACCGTGCAGCTCGTGGGGAGCGACGTCGACGCGGTGGTCAGCGACACCAGCCGGGGGCTCGCCGTCTACGGCGAGCTCGTCGGGCCCAACGAGGCGTCCATCGGCCAGTACGACGCCGTCCTCCAAGACAGCGGCGTGGCCGTCGCCGGCTACCTCGGGGGGCGTTGGCGCTACGTCTACGAGCACGCCCAGCCGAGGCACCGAGTTGCGGGCAACGCCGGCCGCAGCGGGCGCGGCACCGTCTCGGTGCGCCTCGGCGAGACGGTGCGCGTCGCTGGCAGCGACATCGTCATCGCGGCGGGTCGCAACCGCGAGGGCGAGGCCTCGCTCGTCGCCGTCGTCACGGGCGCGGGAGGAGCCCCGCTCCCCGGCAGCTACGGCATCGGGATCAGCGCGCGGCGCGTCGCGGTCCTGTGGCTCGGGGGGCGGACGCCGACGGTGGCCTTCGAGAGGCGCGAGGCCTGGATCGCCAATCCCGCCAAGCCGTCGAAGCACCCGTCGGGGACTCGGGCGCCCGGGGCGCTCGGCCGGACCATCACCGTCTACGACACGCACCACGAGCCGATGGCGGCGACGCTCGTGCGCGTCGCCGACAGCGCCCAGCCGGCCACCTCCTACGACGCGCCGCCGCCCGGCTACGCGTTCGTCACGGCGACGCTCCGGCTGCGCAACGAGGCGTCGATCACCGTGAGCGGCGACGCCGATGCCGACGTCGTCATCATCGGGAGCGACGGCAAGGCCTACGCCCCGGATCAGACGCGGCGCGTGGCGGGCTGCCAGGACTTCTGGGACGGGTTCGTGACGGGTGGGTTCAGCATCGGTCCCGGCAAGAGCGCCACGGGCTGCCTGCACTTCGAGGTGCCCCAGGGCGTGAGGATCGCTCGCGTCTACTTCTCGCGCACCGGTTCGACCACCGGCGCGGCGGAGTGGACCGTCGGCTGACGCGCCACCCGCTCCCGGTTCGGCCGGCGCAGCGCACGCCGAGCACGTCGCAGGTCGGAGCCCCGGCGCGGCGACCCGAGCCTCGCACCGGCCGCACGTCGGCGGCACTCGTCGGGGGGGCCGGCACGAGCCGCGCTCGTCGCCGGCTCCGAGCCGCACGGCCGGATGCCCGCCGGGAGGGGCTGGCTCGTCGCGCTCCTCGAGCGCGTCGGTGCGTGGTCGTCGCGGCGGTCAGTGCGGCGCGCCCGCTCCGAGCTCGAGCGTCTCGGCGTCGGCTCGCGGTCGGGGTGCCTCGAGGAGCGAGCGGGGCCAGAGGCGGCGCGCGAGGACGGTGTTGAGCTCCGCCGCGTACAGCGTGAGCTTCGCGCCGAGCGCGATCCAGGCGACGAGGCCGAGCACCGTGCCGAACACGCCGTAGGTCGCGCTCGCTCGCCGGAGGTCGTGGCCCACGAGGTAGCCGCCGAAGGCCTGCAGCACCGTCCACGCGATCCCGCCGGCGACCGCGCCGGGGACGAGATCGAGACGTCGAGCCTCGGGCCGCCTCGGGGTGAGCACGCGGAAGACGGACCAGTACAAGCCGGCGTTCAAGATCGCGGCGAGGACCTCGCCGGCTGCGGCGAGCCAGAGGCTGACGTGCTGCCCGAAGGTGCCGAAGGCCGACAGGAAGGTCGTGACGACGAGCCCTGCGCCGAGCACGGCGAGGAAGGCGACGCTGCGAGCGAGGCGGGCCGCGCGGCGTGGGCGCGCCGAGCGCGGGATGCCCCACACCTCCGCCATCGCGTGCAGCCCCGTCTGGGCGAGGCCCGTCGCCCCGTAGACGAGCCCGCCGAGCCCGACCGCGAGGCCGAAGGCCGAGTTGCGCCGCATGGCGTGGATGTTCTCGCGCAGCTGCTGGCCCACGACCGGGAACTCGGCGAAGGCCGAGTGCAGGACCCGCTCGCGCGCGGCCGCGTCGCCCGAGAGCACGAGGCCGAGCACGGTGACGAGGAGGAGCAGCAGCGGGAAGACGGTGAGGAACAGGGCGTACGTGAGCTGCACCGACAAGGCGCCGGCGCCGTCCTCCCCGTACTTCCTTACGAGGGCGAGCACGAGGGCCGGGAGGAGGTGACGCTGCTGGAAGGCGTCGAGGCGGCGCACGGCTCGCTTCAGCAGCTCCACGGGCGCGCCGTCCTCCCGACCCAGCCGGCGAAGGCCGCGAGCGAGGCCCGCACCGGTGCTCCGCACCAGCATCGCGCCCGCGCCGGGGCCCACGGGTGCGGCACGCGGGGCGTCCCGGCGCGAGGCGCCTCGCGGCGCGTGGCGTCAGGGGGGTCGCAGCCAGCGGAAGGCCTCGTGCTCGCCCTGGAGCTCGAGGCGGCGCCACAGCACGGCGTTGCCCTGCGCCTGGCTCGCGTGGCAGGCGATCGCCTCGAGCTGGCGGCGGCGGTCGACCTCGACCTCGAGGTCGACCTCGTGCGCATGGCGGCCGACGAAGGTCGTCTTGAGCTCGCGATTGAGGCGCCGTGCCACGGCCGCCGGGAGCACCCAGGCGAGGACGGGGAGCCTGCCGTCGATGGCGAGGGCCGCCTCGGTGGCGCGGCGGTGGTCGGGGTGGCCGGTGACACCGGTGTCGTCGAACACGAGGAGGAGGTCGGGGTCGACCTCGCGCGCGACGCGGCCCACCTCGTCGGCCAGGAGCGCGACGGGCACCGTCTCGAGCTTCCCGTCGGGGTGGTCGAAGAGCGCGACGCGCGAGACGCCGAGCACCGCCGCGGCCCTCGACAGCTCGCCGGCGCGCACCTCGTGCAGGTTGCGGCCCTCGCCGCCGATCGTCGATGCCTCGCCGTGGGTGAGGCAGACGAGGCCGACCGTTCGCGTCTCGGCGAGCTCGCTCAGCGCCGCCCCGAGGCCGAAGCTCTCGTCATCGGGGTGGGCGCACACGGCGAGGACCGGGCCGCCGGCGCCGAGGCACTCGCCCAGCCTCGCCATGTCGAGCCAGCCTCCCGACGCGGCGGTCGCGCCCGGGGTCAGTCCTCGGCCGTGAGGCGGCGGACGACCTCGGTGAGCCGCCCGGCCGCCTCCTCGGCGAGCTCCTCGAGGGCCGGCGACGGCAGGAGCTCTCGCGGATCGGGGATGGCGATCGACGTGGAGCCGGGCGCACGCTCCTCGAGCACGACGTTGCACGGCAGCACGAGGGCTGCCGTGGGGTCGAGCTCGAGCGCGCGGTGCGCGAGCGCGGGGTTGCAGGCGCCGAGGATCTTGAGCGGCGGACGCTCGATGCCGAGCTTCTCGCGCAGCGTCGCGGCCACGTCGATCTCGGTGAGGACGCCGAAGCCCTCGGCCACCAGGGCGGCGCGCACCGCCGCCTCCGCGTCCGGCAGTGCCGTCGCGAGGTTCGTCTCGATCGCCCGCATCGCTTCCTCCTCAGGCCAGTCGAAGCGCTCAGGCCAGCCGCATGAACAGCTTCTGGACGTCCTCGAGGGCGTAGCCCTCGGCCGCGGCCTCCGCAGGGTGCTCGAGGCAGTAGGCGAGCCCGGCAGCGACGACGCGAAAGCCCGCCTGCTCGAGCGCCTTCGTCGCGGCCGAGAGCTGCACGACCACCTCCCGGCAGTCGCGGCCCTCGGCGAGCATGCGCTCGACCGCCTGGACCTGCCCGGCCACCCTGCGCAGGCGCGTCCGCACCTCCGCGGTCACCTCGTCAGGCAGACGCACGCCTTCCTCCTGGTCGCGTCGCCTCAGGAGCGGGGCGACGACCCGTCCTCGCGGGCCGCGAGCTGCCGGCGCACCGCGTCCATGTCGAGCTCCTTCACCTTGGTGATGAGCTCTTCGAGCGCGGCCGGCGGCAGGGCACCGGGCTGCGCGTACAGCAGCACCTGCTCACGGAAGGCCATCAGCGTCGGGATCGACATGATCCCCAAGCTGGCGGCGAGCTCCTGCTCCGCATCGGTGTCCACCTTCGCGAAGACGACGTCGCCGTGCTGCTCCGACGCCTTCTCGAAGACCGGCGCGAACATCCGGCACGGGCCGCACCAGGCGGCCCAGAAGTCGACGAGCACCACGTCGTTCGATCGAACGACCTCGTCGAAGTTCTCCTTGCTGAGCGCCACGGTCGCCAAGCTCACCACCTCCACGTCCTCGGGCGCCGGCCGCACCCGTCACGCTCTCAGAACGTCACATACCCCAGAGGGTATTCCCGCTCGCCGCGGGACCGTCGCGTCCGGGGCCGGCAGCCGGGCGTCGAGTACGCTCGGCGGTCGAGGACGTACGTTGAACCTGCTCGCGCTGCCCGTCGGGCTGTGCATCGGCCTCAGCCTCGGCGCGCTCGGCGGTGGCGGGTCCGTCCTCACGGTGCCCGCCCTCGTCTACGTGCTCGGGCAGGACGCGCACGATGCCACCACCGGCTCCCTCGTCGTCGTCGGCGCCGCAGCCCTCGCCGGGACGGCTGCCCACGCCCGCTCGGCGCACGTGCGCTTCGGGCGCGGGCTCGCCTTCGGGGCGCTCGGCGTCGGCGGCTCCTACGCCGGCAGCCGCCTGTCCGCCGGGGTCGACCCCGACGTGCTGCTGCTCGCCTTCGCCGGCCTCATGCTGCTCGGTGCGGCGGCCATGGCTCGGCGCGCGCGTCGCGCCGAGCCGGCGCCCGCGGCGCCGAGGCGCGACGACGGGCCGGTGCCCTGCGGTAGCGCCGGAAGGCCGGCGCGAGCCCGGTGGCGTTCGGCGGCGCGCGTCGTCGGCGCGGCGAGCGTCGTCGGCCTCGTGACGGGCTTCTTCGGCGTCGGCGGGGGCTTCTTCGTCGTGCCGGCGCTCGTCCTCGCCCTCGGCTTCGAGATGGTCGAGGCGGTCGGGACGTCGCTCCTCGTCATCGCCGTCAACTCCGCCGAGGCGCTCCTCGCGCGCCTCGGGACTCGCATCGAGCTCGACTGGGCGCTCCTCGCCGCATTCGGCGCTGCGGCGGTGGTCGGGGCCGTGCTCGGCGACCAGGTCGCCTCGCGCCTCCCGGCTCGCGAGCTCACGCGCGCCTTCGCCGCCCTCCTCGCCGCCGTGGCGCTCGCCGTGGCGGCACGAAGCGTGGCGCAGCTCGCCTGAGCAGGCCGTCGGCCCCGCTGCAGCCGTCCGGCCGGAAGGCCTTGGCACTCTATGATCGAGAGTGCCAGATGCGCGCAGAGATGCACCCACGGTGCCGAAGGGCCCTTGAGCCGCACCGGTCCGGGGAGTACGGCTGGTGCAGCTGGAGCAGTACGAGGCGAGGAGGGCAGATGCGGATCGCCATCATCGCCCCGCCGTGGCTGCCGGTGCCGCCGCCGGCGTACGGAGGGACCGAGAACGTGCTCGACGCGCTGGCGCGCGCGCTCAAGGACCTCGGGCACGACGTCGTCCTGTTCACGACGGGCGACAGCACCTGCGACGTCGAGCGCCGGTGGACGCTCGAGCGCCACGTCGGGGTCGGGGCCCCGGGCCCGGTGGACGAGCTGCGCCACGCCATCGCCGCCTACGAGTCGGTCGCGGACGCCGACGTCATCCACGACCACACGCTGACCGGGCCCGTCTACGCCTCCTCGCTCGGCGGCCTCGCCGTCGTGACGACGAACCACGGTCCCTTCGACGAGAACCTCGCCCCGATCTACCGGGCCCTCGCGCGGCGGGTCCCGGTGGTGGCGATCTCGGCGCACCAGGCCTCCCTCGCACCCGACATCCCGATCGCCGCGGTGATCCACCACGGGGTGCGCGTCGAGGAGTTCCCCGTGGGCTCGGGCGACGGCGGCTACGCGCTCTTCCTCGGCCGGATGCACCCGTCCAAGGGCGCCCACGTCGCCGCCCGGGTGGCGCGCGCCGCCGGCGTCCCGCTGCGCATCGCCGGCAAGCTCCTCGAGCCGATCGAGCGGGAGTACTTCGACGCGAAGGTGCGCCCCCTCCTCGGCGGCGACGTCACCTACCTCGGGGAGGTCGGCCAGGCCGACAAGCTCGAGCTCCTCGGCCAGGCCACCTGCCTGCTCAACCCGATCGCCTGGCCCGAGCCCTTCGGCATGGTGATGGTCGAGGCGCTCGCCTGCGGGACGCCCGTCGTGACGACGCCGCACGGCGCCGCCCCCGAGATCGTGGAGGACGGCGTGGTCGGCTTCGTCCGCTCGGGCGAGGCCGCGCTCGCCGAGGCGGTCGCCGACGCCGCCTACCTCAGCCGATCGGCCTGCCGCAAGCTGGCCGAGGAGCGCTTCTCGGCGCGGCGCATGGCCCTCGACCACCTCCGCCTCTACGAGCGCGTGCGCTCGGGAGAGCTCGGCTTGTCCTCGGCGCCTGCGGCGCCCGGCGTACGCCGGGCCGCGCCGAGCGCCCCCGACGTGGCGACGCCGGTGGCCTGAGTTCGCGAAGAGTTCGCCTCCCGTACACCTGCGCGTCACCGGCTGCTCGCCCCGGCGTCACCTCGCGGCGCAACAGTAGGGGCGTGCCCCGGCAGCGGCGCTCGTCGAGGAGGAGGCAGGCCCCCAGGTGATCGATCCGGCAGTAGCGGGCGAGGCCGTCGGCACGACGGTCGCCGACCTGCTCAACGAGGCGCCGACGAGCAGGTTCCACCGCAAGGCGGTGGTCGTCTCGGGGGTCGGCTTCTTCACGGACGCCTACGACCTGTTCGTCATCGGCACCGCGGCGAGCCTCGTCGCCACGCAGTGGCGGCTGTCCACGGCGCAGACGAGCTGGGTGACTGGCTCGGCGATCCTCGCCGCGTTCATCGGCGCGCTGGTCTTCGGCCGGATCGCCGACGTCCTCGGCCGCAAGCGCGTCTACGCCGCGGTCGCGGCCATCATGATCGTCGGGGCCGTCCTCTCGGCCCTCGCGCCGAACTTCGCCACCCTCGTCGCCGCCCGCTTCATTCTCGGCCTCGGCATCGGTGGGGACTACCCGGTCTCCGCGGTGCTGATGAGCGAGTACTCGAACCGCCGGGACCGGGGCCGGCTCGTCGGCCTCGTCTTCGCCATGCAGGCGCTCGGCCTCGTCGTCGGGCCACTCGTCGGCCTGGTGCTGATCGGCTCGGGGATCGGCACCGAGGCGACCTGGCGCCTGCTGCTCGGGCTCGGTGCGATCCCGGCCGCCGCCGTCATCTACCTGCGGGCGCGGATGCCCGAGTCGCCCCGCTTCAGCGCGCGCGTGGCCGGCGAGGCCGTGGCGGCGGCGCACGGGCTCGCCGCCTTCTCCGACGGCGTGATCTCGGTGCCGGCCGCGGTGCGCGACGAGCCGCGCCGGCTGCGGCTCGGGCAGTTCCTCACGAACGGCCGGATGCTGGTCCTCCTGCTCGGCACCGCCGGGTCGTGGTTCTTCTTCGACTACGCCTACTACGGCAACACTCTGTCGCTCCCCGTGATCCTGAAGGCCGTGGCGCCGCACGCCAGCCTGACGGTCAAGCTGGCGTGGTCGCTCGGGATGTTCGTCGCCTTCGCCGTGCCCGGGTACGCGCTCGCGGTCTGGAAGATGGACCGCATCGGCCACCGGCGCCTCCAGTTCGTCGGCTTCGCGGTCATGGCGGCGTGCTTCCTCGCCCTCGGGGCCGTCCGCGACCTCACCACCGTCGTCGCCCCGTTCCTCGCGGTCTTTGGGCTGAGCTACTTCTTCGTCGAGTTCGGGCCGAACACGACGACCTTCGTGCTGCCCTCCGAGGTCTTCCCGGTCAGCATGCGCACGACCGGCCACGGCATCGCGGCCGGGGTCGGCAAGCTCGGCGCCTTCATCGGGGTCTTCCTCGTGCCGCTCCTCGAGCAGCACCTCGGCCTGCGCGGGATGCTCGTCGTCGCCGGATCGGCCGCGCTCGCGGGGCTCGCGCTCACGGCGGCGCTGCCCGAGCCGTCGGGGCGCAGCCTCGAGGAGGTGTCCGGCGAGGACGACCTCGCGCCGGTGATCGCGCTTCCGGCCGCTGGTCGTGTGCCGGGCGTCCCGACGGAGTCGGTGCTCGGCTAGCGCTCCCGGCGCGCCCCGCCGAGACCGAGGGCGCGCGCGATGAGCATGCGCTGGACCTCGCTCGTCCCCTCGCCGATCTCGAGGACCTTGGCGTCGCGGTAGAAGCGGCCGACCGGCGACTCGTTCATGAAGCCGTAGCCGCCGAAGATCTGCGTCGCCTCCCGTGCGTTCGCCATCGCCGCGTCGGAGGCGACGAGCTTCGCGATGGCGGCGTGCTTCTTGTACGGCTCGCCGCGCAGACGGCGGGAGACGGCGTCGAGGTAGGCGAGGCGGGCGGTGTGGGCCCTCGCCTCCATGTCGGCGATCTTGAACTGGATCGCCTGGTACTCGCCGATGGCGCGCCCGAAGGCCCGCCGCTCGGCGACGTAGCGCAGGCACTCGTCGATGCAGCCCTGGGCGAGGCCGACCGACATCGCGGCGAGCGCGATCCGACCCTCGTCGAGGATCTCGAGGAACTGCGCGTACCCCCGGCCGCGCTCGCCGAGCAGGTTCTCCGCCGGGACGCGGCAGTCGGCGAGGGAGAGCTCGTGGGTGTCGGAGGCGCACCAGCCCACCTTGGAGTACTCCTTCGCCACCGTGAGGCCCGGCGTACCGGCCGGGACGACGATCGCCGAGATCTCCCGCTCGCCGTCCTCGCCGCCGGTGACGGCCGTCACCGTGACGAAGGCGGTGATGTCGGTGCCCGAGTTCGTGATGAAGGACTTCGACCCGTTGAGCACCCATTGCCCGTCGACGAGCCGGGCGGTCGTGCGGGTCGCCCCCGCGTCGGTGCCGCCACCCGGCTCGGTGAGGCCGAACGCGCCGAGCGCCTCGCCCGAGCACAGCCTCGGGAGCCACGCCTCGCGCTGGGCCTCCGTGCCAAAGCGGTAGATCGGCATGGCGCCGAGCGAGACGGCGGCCTCGAGGGTCACCGCCACCGAGGAGTCGACCCGGCCGATCTCCTCGAGTACGAGGGCGAACCCGAGGAGGTCGCCGCCCATCCCCCCGTAGCGCTCCGGGAAGGGGAGGCCGAACAGGCCGAGCTCGCCCATCTGGCGGACGATGTCGTAGGGGAAGGCGCCGCGCTCGTAGTAGTCGCCGATCACCGGGGCGATGACCTCGCGCGCGAAGCGCGCGACCGTCTCCTTCAGGTCGACGAGCTCCGGGTCGAGGCGGTGGTCGAGCATCGGGCTCACGGCTGCCTCCTTGGGGTCGGCGCCTCGTTCGGCGCGAGGGCGAAGAGGGGTGCCCCGAGGGCGACGCGGTCGCCCGCTGCGACGGCGACTCGCTCCACGACGCCCGCGACGGGCGCCCGCAGCGGGTGCTCCATCTTCATGGACTCGACGGTGCCGAGGAGGGCGCCGGCCGCGACCTCCTCGCCGACGGCGACGGCGACGCTCGTGACGACGCCCGGCAGCGGCGCGAGGACGACCCCGTCGCCCTGCTCGCTCCCGCCGTCGCGGACGCGCCGCTCGGCTCGCTCGAAGCGGTGCACCTCGCCGCGGTGCGAGACGGTGACCGCCTCCGGCTCGAGCGCGACGACGAAGCGCTCGAGCACCCCGTCCAGCTCGAGGAGGCGGAGGTCGCCGTCGCGTCGGACGAGGGCGACCGTGGTGACGCGCCCGCCCTCGACGACGCGCCCGTCGGCGTGGACCACGAGCTCGCGCCGGTCCGCGCCCGAGCGCAGCTCGACGCGCGTCGGGGCGCTCGGGCCCGCCAGGCGCCAGCCGTCGAGGGCGAACGGCCCGGAGCGGGCGGCGCGGGTCTCGGTGGCGAGGACGAAGGCGGCGGCGACGGCCGGCGCCTCGGAGGGCGGCGCGAGCTCGCCGGCGCGCCGGTCGAGCCAGCCCGTGTCGATCTCGGCCGCCTGGAAGGCGGGCGAGGCGACGAGGCGGCGCAGGAAGCCGAGGTTCGTCGTCAGGCCGAAGACGGCGGCGTCGTCGAGCGCGCCGACCAGCCGCTGGCGCGCCGCCTCGCGCGTCGGTCCGTGCGCGACGAGCTTGGCGAGCATCGGGTCGTAGGAGGTGCCGACGGGCTCGCCGGCGACGAGCGCCGTCTCGACGCGCACCGAGGCGGGGAAGCGCACGAGGGTCGGCGTCCCGGCCTGCGGGAGGAAGTCGCGGGCCGGGTCCTCGGCGTAGACCCGGGCCTCGATGGCGTGGCCGTGGGCGACGACGTCCTCCTGGGCGAGGCGCAGCGGCTCGCCGGCCGCCAGCGCGAGCTGGAGATCGACGAGGTCGAGGCCGGTGACGAGCTCGGTGACGGCGTGCTCGACCTGCAGGCGAGTGTTCATCTCGAGGAAGAAGAACTCCTCGCCGGCGACGAGGAACTCGACGGTCCCGGCGTTCTCGTAGCCGACGTGGGCGGCGAGGCGCACCGCCGCCTCCCAGGCCGCCTGGCGCGTCGCCAGCGGGACCGTCGACGCGGGCGCCTCCTCGACCACCTTCTGGTGGCGGCGCTGGACCGAGCAGTCCCGGTCGAGGACGTGGATGACGTGGCCGTAGCGGTCGGCGAGCACCTGGACCTCGACGTGGCGCCCGTGCTCGACGTAGCGCTCGACGAACACCGAGCCGTCGCCGAAGGCGGCTGCGGCCTCGCGCCCGCAGCGCGCGAGCGCCTCCTCGAGCTCCTCGGGCTGGCGCACGATCCGCATGCCCTTGCCGCCGCCGCCCGCGACGGCCTTCACGAGCGCCGGGTAGCCGACGTCCTGCTCGACCCGGCGCGCGAGCGTATGGAGGTCCGAGCCCTCGGCAGCCGGCACGACCGGGACGCCCGCCGCCCGGGCGATCCGGCGCGCCTCGTCCTTGCGGCTCATCGCCTCGATCACCGAGGCGGGCGGCCCGACGAAGCACAGACCGGCGGCCTCGCAGGCGCGCGCGAAGGCCGCGCTCTCGGCGAGGAAGCCGTAGCCGGGGTGGACGGCCGACGCCCCGCTGCGCCTCGCGGCGTCGAGGAGGGCCGGGATCGACAGGTACGACTCGGTCGGCGGCGGCGGCCCGATGCGCAGCGCGACGTCCGCCTCTGCCACGTGGGGCGAGCCACGGTCCGCGTCGGAGTAGACGGCGACGGTCCGCAGTCCGCGCCGGCGCGCCGCGGCGAGCACGCGGCGGGCGATCTCGCCGCGGTTGGCGACGAGCACGGTGTCGAAGGCCACGGGCGCGCTCACATCCGGAAGACGCCGTAGCGGGCGGGCGCCGTCTCGAGGCCGGCGTTCAAGGCGAGGCCGATCCCGAGGACCCGCCTCGTCTCGAGGGGGTCGATGATCCCGTCGTCCCAGAGGCGCGCCGTCGAGTAGTAGGGGGAGCCCTGCTCCTCGTAGCGGGCCCGGACCTCCTCCCGGCGGCGCTCGATCGCGTCGTGGTCCGATCCCCGGCCGACGACGGAGAGCACCGCCGCGGCCTGGTCGCCGCCCATCACCGAGATGCGGGCGTTCGGCCACATGAAGAGGAACCGCGGCTCGTACGCCCGGCCGCACATCGCGTAGTTGCCGGCGCCGAAGGACCCGCCGATCACGACCGTGAACTTCGGCACGCTCGAGCAGGCCACCGCGGTGACGAGCTTGTCGCCGTCCTTGGCGATGCCGCGCTGCTCGTACTCGCGCCCGACCATGAAGCCGGAGATGTTCTGCAGGAACACGAGGGGCGTGCGCCGCTGGTTGCACAGCTCGATGAAGTGCGCCCCCTTGAGCGCCGACTCGCTGAACAGGATCCCGTTGTTGGCGACGATCCCGACGCGATAGCCGTAGATGCGGGCGAAGCCGCACACGAGCGTCTCGCCGTAGGAGGCCTTGAACTCCTCGAGGCGCGAGCGGTCGACGAGACGGCGGATCACCTCCCGCACGTCGTAGGGGGTGCGCAGGTCGGCCGGTACGACGTCGTAGAGCTCGGCCGGGTCCTCGTCGGGTTCCTCCGGATCGGCCCGCTCGACGGCCTCCTCGGTCCGCTCGAGGCCCGCGACGATGGACCGCAGCCTCGCGAGGGCCTGCGCGTCGTCCTGCGCCAGGTGGTCGACCACCCCCGAGCGGCGCGCGTGGACCTCGCCGCCGCCGAGCTCCTCCGCGCTCACCTCCTCGCCCGTCGCGGCGCGCACGAGCGGCGGGCCGCCGAGGAAGATCGTCCCCTCGCCGCGCACGATGACCGTCTCGTCGCTCATCGCCGGCACGTACGCCCCGCCCGCGGTGCTCGACCCCATCACGGCGGCGAGCTGGGGGATGCCCGCGGCGGACATGGTCGCCTGGTTGTAGAAGATCCGGCCGAAGTGGTCGCGGTCGGGGAAGACCTCGTCCTGCAGCGGGAGGTAGGCCCCGCCGGAGTCGACGAGGTAGCAGCACGGGAGGCGGTGCGCGGCCGCGATCTCCTGCGCGCGCAGGTGCTTCTTCACCGTCACGGGGAAGTACGTGCCCCCCTTCACGGTCGCGTCGTTCGCGACGACGACGCAGGGTCGCCCGGCGACCAGGCCGATGCCGGTGACGATGCCGGCCGAGGGGATGCTCTCGCCGTACATGCCCCAGGCGGCGAGCGTCGACAGCTCGAGGAAGGGGGAGCCGGGGTCGAGCAGGCGGTCGATCCGGTCGCGCACGAGGAGCTTGCCGCGCTCGAGGTGACGCCGGCGCGCCGTCTCGTCCCCGCCCTGCCGGACGAGCGCGACCCGCTCGCGCAGCTCCTCGGCGAGCTCGGCGAGGCTCGCCCGCCCGGCGCCCGACGGCGCCCTGCTCGTCGACATCGCGCCCGCCACCTCGCTCGATCGACCCGGCGCCCGTTACTCGCGAGTAACGTTAACAGCCGGTAACAGCGATGGTCGAACGCCGGACTGCCGCAGCGGGCGCGCGCCCAGCCGTCCCGGGCGCGCCGAGGGCGCGCCGAGGGCGGCGCGCGCCGCGCCCGACACGGCGCGACCAGATCCTCGAGGCGGCGGCGGCCGCCTTCGCCGAGCGGGGCTTTCGGGCCGTGACGCTTCGCGACATCGGCGCCGCCGTCGGCGTCACCGGTCCCGCCGTCTACCGTCACTTCGCGAGCAAGCAGGACGTCCTCGGCGAGATGCTCGTCGGTGTGAGCGAGGAGCTGCTCTCGGGCGCGCGCCAGCGCGTCGACCTGGTGACGAGCGCCGAGGCCGCCGTCGCCGCGCTCGTCGCCTGGCACGTCGACTTCGCCCTCGAGCACCCCGAGCTCATCAGCGTCCAGGCCCGCGACTTCTCGTCGCTGCGACCTCGCGACCGAGAGCGCGTCCGGCGGCTGCAGCGCGCCTACGTCGAGGTGTGGGTCGACGCCATCGCGCGCTGCGCTCGGACGGCCGACCGGCGCTGGGCGCTCGCCGCCGCGCACGCCGTGCTCGGCCTGATCAACTCGACGCCCTTCAGCGCCCGCCTCGAGCGCGAGGCGATGCGCGCCCTGCTCGTCGAGATGGCGCTCGCCGCGCTCTCGCCGGACACCCTCGCCGCGGCCGCTCGCCCGTCGGTCCGGCGCGCCTGCGCGGGGGGGTCGTAGCGGTGGCGGCGTCGGGGCGGGGGCGGCCGAGCGTCCGGCTCCGGCGCGTCGGGTTCGTGGCCGAGGTGGTCCTCGATCGCCCCGACGCGCTGAACGCCATCTCGACGCAGGTCGCTCGCGACCTCGCCCGGGCCTGCGGCCGGCTCGACGCCGACCCCCGCGTGCGCGCGGTCGTCGTCTCCTCCGCGTGCGACCGCGCCTTCTGCGTCGGCGCCGACCTGAAAGAGCGCGCCGGGATGCGCGCCGGGGAGCTCGTCGCGCAGCGCCCGACCATGCGAGCGGCGTTCGAGGCGGTGCGCGCGATCGCGGTCCCGACCATCGCCGCGGTCGCCGGCCACGCGCTCGGCGGCGGGTTCGAGCTCGCCCTCTCCTGCGACCTCGTCGTGGCCGACGACTCGGCGAGCTTCGGCCTGCCGGAGGTGCGCGTCGGTCTCGTCCCGGCGGGGGGCGGCACGCAGCTGCTCGCCCGGCGCGTCGGGATCGGCGTCGCCGCGGAGCTCGTCTTCACGGGTCGGCGCGTCGGCATCGACGAGGCGTGGCGCCTCGGTCTCGTCGACCGGCGCGCCCCGGCCGGCGAGGCCCGTGCAGTCGCCCTCGCGCTCGCCGAGGAGATCGCCGCGAACTCGCCGAACGCGCTGCGGGCGGCCAAGCGCGCGCTGCGCCTCGGCGCCGGCGCGGCCCTCGAGGTCGGCCTCGAGATCGAGGACGGGGCGTGGCGCTCGGTGGTGGCCTCGGGGGACGCCGCCGAGGGGATCGCCGCGTTCGTCGCACGGCGCGCGCCGAGCTGGCAGTCCTCGCCGGACGGGGCGGGCTAGCCGGGGGCTCGGCCGTGCACCCAGACGACGCGAGCGACGCACGAGCGTGCGCGCGCCGGCGCGAGGAGGGGTCCGTGGCGAGCGCCGGCCCGCCGCCCGCACCCGGGCCCGCGCGACGGGAGGTCGTCGACGTCCACTCGCACATCCTCCTCGAGGGGGTGATGGGGCTGTGCGGCGAGGCCGGCCCGGAGATGGGCGTGCGCCCGGGCGGGACGCACTACTTCCGTGCCGGGCAGTACGTGCTCGAGGGGGTGCGCTTCGTCGGCAGCCCCTTCGCGGACGTCGAGGTCCGCCTCGAGCACATGGCGCGCCTCGGCATCGACCACCAGGTCGTCTCCCCGAACCCGATCACCTACTTCTACCGGCAGCCGGCCCGCCTGGCGGTCGACTTCAACCGCCGCCACAACGACCTCGTCGCCGAGGTCGCCGCGGCGAACGACCGCCTCTCGGGCTTCGCCTGCCTCCCGCTCCAGGACCCGGCCGCCGCCGCCGCCGAGCTCGAGCGCGCCGTGACCGAGCTCGGCCTCGTCGGCTCCTACATCGGCAGCGACGTCGGTGGCGTCCCGCTCTCGGACCCTCGCTTCGAGGAGGTCTGGGCCGAGCACGAGCGGCTCGGCGTCCCCGTCGTCGTGCACCCGGCGCCGCGCAACGTCGAGCGACCGGGGGACGCGGACTACGCCCGCTGGGAGCTCGACGTCGTCTACGGCTTCCTCGTCGACGAGGGGCTCGCGGTCGCCCACCTCGTGCTCGGCGGCGTGCTCGACCGCCACCCCCGCCTCGCCGTCCACGTCCCCCACGGAGGCGGCTTCGCCCCCTACCAGGTGGGGCGCCTCGAGACGGCCCTCGAGAAGCGGCCGTGGGGCCGAGGGCTGCTCCGGCGGAGCTTCGAGGAGCAGTGGTCCCAGCTCAGCTTCGACACGGCGGTGCACCGCGCCGACGCGCTCGCCTTCCTCGTCGCGACGCAGGGGGCGGGCCGGGTCCTGCACGGCTGCAACTTCGCCGGCTGGGACCAAGAGGAGCGCTCGGTGGCGATGGTGGAGGCGCTGGCGATCGGCGAGGAGGAGAAGGCTGCCATCCTCGCCGGCAACGCGCGGCGCCTCTTCCGGCTGCGCGAGCCGGGCGCCCGGTCGTGAGCTCGATCGCAGGTCGCCGCCGGCGGGCGGCGGGGAGGGAGGCGCAGTGTCTCGCGTGCTCGTGACTGGTGGGGCGTCCGGGATCGGGGCGGCAACGGTGTCGCTCCTCGCCGGCGCCGGCGACGACGTCATCGCCGCCGACCTCGTCGCTGGCGACTCGGTCGTGGCGCTCGACGTGACCGACGAGGCGAGCTGGGAGGCCGTCCTCGACGCCCACTGGCCGCTCGACGCCCTCGTGAACTGCGCCGGGGTCCGCACGCGCCGGGCGCTGCTCGACCTGTCGGTCGAGGAGTTCGATGCCCTGCTCGCCGTGCACGCGCGCGGGGCGTTCCTCGGCACGCGCGGGCTCGCCCGCCGGCTTAAGCGCGACGGCCGGCCAGGTGCGGTCGTGAACGTCGCGTCGACGGTCGCCACGCACGCCGTGAGCGGACAGGTTCACTACGTCGCCGCGAAGGGCGCGGTGGCCGCGATGACGCGTGCGGCAGCGCTCGAGCTCGCGCCCTTGGGGATCCGGGTGAACTGCGTCGTGCCCGGGCTCATCCGTACGCCGATGACGGCGGACCGCCTCTCGGACCCCGAGCAGCGGGCGTGGTTCGAGGGGCGCGTCCCGCTGCGCCGGCCCGGCGAGCCGTCCGAGGTCGCCGGCGCGATCGCCTACCTGCTCTCCGAGCAGGCGGCCTACGTGACCGGCGCGGCCCTCGCCGTCGACGGCGGCTACACGGCGTGGTGAGCGCTCGGTCCGCTGGCGGACTCGGTCGCGAGGCGGCGAGGATGGCAGCCCGACCGGGCGAGAGAGGGGAGCGATGAGGCCGGTCACGGGGATGTCGGTGGTCGTCACCGGCGGCGGGTCGGGGATCGGGGCCGGGATCGCGCGCCACTTCGTCGCGCGTGGGGCACGGGTCACGATCTGCGGCCGACGCGAGGAGAAGCTGCGCGAGGTGGCGGCCGAGCTCGGCGACGCCTGCTGCGCGCTGCCCGGCGACGTCACCGACGCCGCGGCGCGCCGTCGGGTCGTCGACGCCGCGCTGGCGCACGGGGGCGGCATCGACGTCCTCGTGAACGCGGCGGCGAACATGTACCGCGGGCCGCTCGAGACCCTTGACGAGGAGCGGCTCCTCGCCCTGTTCCACTCGAACGTCGTCGGGGCGATGCTGCTCACCGGCCTCGCGCTGCCCCACCTCGAGAGGGCACGCGGCTGCGTCGTCTTCTTCGGCTCGGTGCACGTGGCGAGGGCCTTCCCCGGCGCCTCCCCGTACGCGGCGACGAAGGGCGCGCTCGAGGCGCTCACGGGCGTGCTCGCCGCGGAGCTCGGTCCCCGGGGCGTGCGCGTCAGCTGCGTGCGCCCCGGCGGGGTGTTCAGCGAGCTGAACCAGCGGGCCGGGCTCTTCGACGACGAGCAGGCCCGGGCGCGCCTCGAGGCGCTCGGCCCGGCGCACGTGCTCGGGCGGCCGGGGACGCCCGAGGAGGTCGCCGAGGCCGTCGAGTACCTGGCCCGCGCCGAGTGGACCACTGGCTCGGTCCTCGTCGTGGACGGCGGGCTCTCCCTCGGCACGACGAACGCCTGAGCCGTTCCGGCCGGCCCGCTCTGCGAGGTCCCGCCGTCACGTCCTCGACGCGGGCCGTGCTCGAGGCAGGGGACCGGTCGCCGTCTCGCGCCCTCCCCTCCGAGCGGACGCGCCAGGTCGCCCCGGGGTCGGTCGTGGTGCGAGCCGGCGCGCCAACCTCGCGAGGCGATGGCCGAGGCAGCGGCCGGGGCGGTCGCTCGGTCGCCTGCCGGTCGCTCGTCGGGCGAGCGCGCCGCTCGGCTCGCGCCCGGGTCCGAGCCGCCGGGGGCCTGCAGCGCCGCGGGGCGGTCCGGCGCCTCAGGCCGGGCGCGCGCCGGCCCGCTCGAGGGCGGCGCGGGCGGCGGCCACCTCCGCGCGGTAGCGCTCGAGGCTCGCGAGCTTCACGCCCTCGTACCCGCGCACGATGCTCGGCGCCGCGACGAGGCGCACGCAGGCCGAGTACGTGCTCGCGTCGAGGCGAGCGAGCGCCAGGTCGACCAGTTCCTCGTACTCGCCGACGAGGGCGCGCTCCGCGCGGCGCACGACCGTGTGGCCGAAGGGGTCGAACGGCGTCCCGCGCAGGTGGCGCAGGGCGTGCAGGACCCGGAAGGCGGGCCGGGCGACGAACGCCGGGAGGGCGACCTTGCGGCGCAGGCCGAGGCTGCGAAGCAGCGGGGGGTGGAGCAGGTAGCGCACCGAGCGCGCGCCGTCGAGGCTGGCGGCGAAGGAGCCCTGCAGGTAGAGGCGGGCGACCTCGTACTCGTCCTTGTAGGCGAGGAGACGGTACGCTTCGCGGGCCACGGTCGCGGTGAGGCGCCGGGCGGTCGGGTCCACGTCGGCCTCCCGCCGCTGCACCCGTTCGAGGAGGTCGAGGTAGCGGCGAGCGAGCCGCTCGCCCGAGCGCTCGAGGAGGTCGGCGACGCGGCGCTCGACGAAGGGCACGACCTCGCCGGCGAGGGCGCGTGCTGCGACGAGCTCGCGCGCCCGGCGCGCCCGGCGTCCCTCGGGGGCGGCCGGGGCCTGCGGCGCGGCGGGCTCGAGGCCGGCCGCAGCGCGCCGTCCGGCCCGGAAGGCCGCGAGGTTCGCCGCCACCGCGACCCCGTTCAGCTCGATCGCCCGCTCGAGGAGCTCGGCCGGCACGGGAAGGCCGCCCGCCTGGAAGGCCGCGCCGAGGACCGCCATGTTGGCGGTGAGGTGGTCGCCGGTGCGCTCGAGGGCGAGCGCCTCCGCGTCGAGCGCGACGAGCTGGCGGGCGAGCGGTGCGAGCGCGTCGAGGAGGTGGCGCGTCGAGGGGAGGTCGGCGGTGGCGCCGGTCACCATGTCGGCGGTTGGCGCCACGCTCGTCGACGCGACGACGAGCGTGCGCCCGGGGTCGGCCCGCGCCAGGTTGGCCGCGTCGACGGCGACGACGAGGTCGAGCGCGAGGTAGCAGTCGGCCCGCCCGGGGCCGACCGCGCTCGACCCCGGGGCGTCGCTGCGACGCAGCCGCAGGTGGGAGACGACGGGCCCTCCCTTCTGCGCGAGGCCGGTCTGGTCGAGGCCGCGCACCTGGAGCCCGGCCAGGTGGGCGGCGGTCGCGAGGACCTGGTTGACGGTGACGACGCCCGTCCCGCCGACGCCAGCGAGGAAGACGTCGTAGCCGTCCTCGCCGACCTCGGGGAGCGTCGGCGCCGCGAGCCCGGAGACGTCGACGGGCCGCGGCGCCGGCGGGCTCGACTGCCGGCGGGGAGCACGCAGGGTGACGAAGGACGGGCAGTCGCCCTCGAGGCAGCTGTAGTCGGTGTTGCACGACGGCTGGTGGATCCGCGTCTTGCGGCCGAGCTCCGTCTCCACCGGGTGCACCGAGAGGCAGCCGCTCTTCGCGCCGCAGTCGCCGCAGCCCTCGCACACCGCCTCGTTGATGACGACCCGGCGCGGCCGCTCCGGGGCGCGGCCGCGCCGGCGCAGCCGCCGCAGCTCGGCGGCGCACGCCTGGTCGTAGACGAGGACGCTCACGCCCGGCGCGCGCGCCAGGCTGGCCTCCACCTCGGCGAGGCGCTCGCGCCCGGCGAGCTCGACGCCCTTCGGCAGGCGTCGCGAGCGTCGCCGGTAGCGGGAGGGCTCGTCGCTCACGACGGCGATGCGCGACACGCCCTCGGCCTGCAGGAGGCGGCACAGCTGGGGCACGCTCATCTGGCCGGGCGGGTCCTGGCCGCCGGTCATCGCGATGACGCCGTTGTAGAGGAGCTTGAAGGTGATGCGCACCCCGGCAGCGACGGCGGCGCGAAGCGCCAGGCTCCCGGAGTGGAAGAAGGTCCCGTCCCCGACGTTCTGGACGAGGTGGCCGACGTCGGTGAAGGGAGCCCGTCCGATCCACTGGGCACCCTCCCCGCCCATGTGCGTGTAGGTGGTCACCCCCCGGTCCATCCACAGCACCATCGCGTGGCAGCCGATCCCGGCGCCGACGGGGGAGCCGGACGCGGACAGCGTCGAGCGGTTGTGCGGGCAGCCGCTGCAGAAGTGGGCCCGGCGGACCGGGAGCGTGCGGCGGCTCGCCGCCCGGGCTCGCACGGCGGGCGGGCGGAGCTCGACGCGTCCGGTGAGCCTCGAGCGCAGGAGCGGCTCGAGCCGCTCGGCGGTGAGCTCGCCGTCGGCCGGGACGAGGCGGGCGCCGTGCTCGTCGCGCTTGCCGACGAGGCGTGGCGCCGAGGGGCCGTAGAGGATCTCGCGCAGCGCCGGCTCGAGCAGCCCGCGCTTCTCCTCGACGACGAGCACCTCCTCGAGCCCGCGGGCGAAGCGTCGGACGATCGTGTCCTCGAGCGGGAAGATCATCCCGACGCGAAGCAGCCGGACGCCGGCGCGCTCGAGGCCGGCGCGGTCCAGGCCGAGTCGGCCGAGCGCCTCGACGAGCTCGTGGTAGGTGCGGCCGGAGGCGACGATGCCGAGCCACGCCCCCTCGGGGTCGGTGGCGAGCTCGTTCAGGCCGTTCGCCGCGGCGTAGGCCTTCACCGCCTCGTGGCGTCGGTAGTAGAGGTCGCGCTCGAGCTCGAGGGTCTCGGGGACGAAGAAGCGGCGCGCCTGGACGTGGCGGTACACCTCGCCGTCGATGCGCAGCTCCGGGTGCACGACCCTCGGGCGGTCCGGGCCGACGAGCGCCGTGCCGAAGCCGTCGGCGACCGCGGTGACGATCTTGAGCGCCGCCCAGCAGCCGCTGTAGCGCGAGAGCTCGAAGGCGTGGCGCCCGAGGTCGAGGACCTCCTGGACGTCGCCGGGGACGAGCACGGGGATCATCGCGTCGTAGAAGGCGAGCTCGCTCTGGCTCGGCAGGGTCGAGGACTTCGAGGTCGGGTCGTCGCCGGCGGCGACGACGACCCCGCCGTTGCGGCCGACGCCGTGGAGGTTGGCCTGGCGCAGCACGTCGCCGCAGCGGTCCACCCCTGGCGACTTGCCGTACCACAGGCCGATCACGCCGTCGTGCCGGGCGAGCGGCGCGAGGTGGTCCTGCTGGCTCCCCCAGACCGCGGTCGCGGCGAGGTCCTCGTTGAGGCCCGGGACGAACGTGACGTCGTGCTCGGCGAGCAGGGGACCGGCGCGCCCGAGCGCGAGGTCGAACCCCCCGAGGGGCGAGCCGGGGTAGCCGCTCACGAACGCCGCCGTGCGCAGCCCGCGGCGTCGGTCGGCTCGTACCTGGTCGAGGAGGAGGCGGACGAGCGCCTGGGTCCCGGTGAGCAGCACGGGGCCCTCGATCGCCCGGTACTTCGCCTCGAGGTCGAACGCCTCGGCCGTTCCCACGACGCTCGTCGTCATGTCCCGCTAGTCGTCATGATCCTTGCGACGTCGCGCCCCGTGCGTCGCAGCTCACGCCGGCGCGCGCCGCGCGGCTGGCGCGCCGACTCCGGTTCAGCAGCCCGGGGGTGCTGTGTCTCGGTCGGGCCGTACGCCGGTCGCTGTCCGGGCTCGTCGGACCTGCAGCCTACCGACTGCCCGCAATAGTCGTCAATTGACTAACGCCGCTCGGAGGCCCGACGGAGCCCGTGCCGAGGCCATCGGCGCACTACGATGCGGCCCGTGACGGGCGCCGTCGTCGACCAGCTGCGCGAGATCGGCATGTCCGGCTACGAGGCGAAGGCCTACCTCGCCCTGCTCGCCGCGGGACGGCCGCTCAACGGCTACGAGGTGGCGAAGTTCTCGGGCGTGCCGCGCTCCACCGTCTACCAGACGCTCGCCAAGCTGGTCGAGCGCTCCGCCGCCTTCGAGGTCAAGCTCGTCGACAGCCCCGGGACCTGCTACGTCGCCCTCTCGGCCGAGTCGCTGCTCGCCCGGGTGCGGCGTGAGTTCGACCGCAACCTCGCCGAGCTCGGCCGCAGCCTCCCGGCCATCGCGCCCACCTCGGAGGCGAGCCTCGTCCACCACATCGAGGGCCGCGAGCGGGCGCTCGAGCGCGCCATCGACCTCGTGGACGGCGCCCAGGAGCAGCTCTTCGTCTCGCTGTGGCCCGAGGAGGCACCCGCCCTCCTGCCGTCGCTGCGGCGCGCCGAGCGCCGCGGCGTCGACACGACGATCCTCGCCTTCGGGGAGCTGCCCGAGCCCGTCGGCCACACCTACGTCCACCAGTTCTCCGCCCCCGAGGTCGTGATCGCGCGCGTCGGCGTGCGCCTCCTCGTCGTCGCGAGCGACTGCCGCAGCGTGCTCATCGGCGGCGCGATCCCCGAGAGCATGTGGGCGGTCTGGTCCGACGACCCGGCCGTCGTGCTCGTCGCCGTGGAGTACGTGCGCCACGACATCGCGATGCAGGTCCTCGTCGACCGGATCGGGCACGGCGAGGTGGACGCCATCTGGCGCACCGACCCGAACCTCGTCCGCCTGCAGACCGGCCTCGCCGCCCCCGGCCTCGACCAGCGGCGCAGCCGCGTCTCGTGATCGCTTCGGCAAACCTCAGGCGAGCGAGGCGTCGAAGACGACCGGGAACCGCCCGAAGTGCGGGCGCGTCGAGGCCGGGTCGCGCTCGGGGCGCTCGGCGTCGTCCGGGCGCGCGCCGTGCTCGAGGAGGACCTGGGCCATGACGGTGACCGCGCCGTAGAGGTGGGTGGCCGGGTCGACCTCCGGCCCGCCGGCCAGGCCGCCGGCGAGCTCCTGGCCGAGGCAGGCGTGGAGGCCGTGCCCGAAGCTCAGCCCCCACGGGGAGACGTCGTCGCCGAGCGGCCGGTAGGGGTTGAAGTCGTCGGCGTCGGGGCCGAAGACCGACGGGTCACGGTTGGCGGCCGTGATGTCGATGACGACGACGGCACCCTCGGGGATCCGCCGGCCGCTGCGCAGCTCGACCGGCGCGAGGGCGTGGCGCCGGGCCTCCGGGCTGGCGGGGTGCAGGCGGATCGACTCGTGGACGAAGCGCTGGAGCAGGAGCCGGTTCGTGCGCAGCTCGGCCCGCGCCCCCGGGTGGTCGGCGATCCAGCCGAAGACGTGGTCGATGGCGTGCACGAAGGCGTCGGAGGTCGAGAACGAGCCGACCCAGGGGAAGTAGGCGACCTCGCGGCGCACGACGTCCTCCGGGAGCTCGAGCTCGTCCTGGTTGCGAAGGAGCGTCGTGAGGACGTCGCGCGGCAGCTCGGACTCCTCGATCGCCCCCCGCTCGAGCTCGCGCAGGAGGCCGAGGCGCCGGGCCTTCGAGGGAGCGAGGAACTCGGCGTCGAACTCCTCGAGGGCCCGCAGACCGTCGGCCGTGATCGCCGCCTTGTCGCCCGTGGCGTGGACGACGTTGGAGCCGCGGTTCAGCCGGACCATGAGCTCGTAGAGCCGGTCGAACTCGGCGATCGAGCCGCTGCGGCGGTCGATGCCGGCGATCGCGAGCGAGATGGTCATCATCGTCCGGCGCGCGAGCGGCAGGAGGTCGCCGCGCCCCTCGGCGAGGGCGGGCTTCAGCACCTCCTCGACCGCGGCCGGGATCACCTCGCGCTCGTAGTAGGCGAAGGTGTCTCGCCGGAAGAGGCGGTTCTCGAGGCGTCGCCGGGCGAGGTGCGCCTGGCCGTGCAGGTTGACGATGACCCCCTCCATGAGGGCGCGGCCCTCGTCGTAGAGGGCCTGGCGCAGCTCCCGGCTGCGGAAGGCCTCCCGTGCCTCCTCGAAGGACGACAGCACGACGGCTTCGGCTGCACCGTTCTGCGGCGTCGCGTTCATGCGCGCACCACCCCTTCCTGCTCTGCCCCTTCCAGCTCTGCCCTGCCGCGCTCGGCGCGCCCGCCGGTCGGCGCTTGGCCTCGCACCTCGCCGAGCAGCGAGCGCGTCGCCTCGAGCGCGAGCGGCGCGAGGGCCGTGCCGTGCCGCGCCCGCAGCTCGTCCGACGGCACCTCGACGCTCACCGCCAGCCTGGGCGCGGCCGCGAGGAAGGCGCGAAGCGGCAGCTCGCCGGTCCCGGGCAGGAGGCGGTGGTGGCGCGCCTCGGTCGCGAGGGCGTCCTCGCCGGTCGGCGCCCGGCCGGGCGCGTCGCACAGCTGGAGGTACGCGAGCAGCCGCCGCTCGACGCCGGCGAGCTCGCCGGGGTTGCCACCCGAGCGCGCCAGGTGGAGCGGGTCGACGACGACCCCGCCGGCAGGGTGGCCGGCCGCCTCGACGACGGCGAGCGCCTCGGCGAGCGTGCGCACCGTCGTGAAGGCCATGAACTCGAGCGCGGCACGCAGGCCCGCCTCGGCGGCGAGCTCGCACGTCTCGAAGAAGCGCGCCGTGGTGCGACCGGGGTCGGGGTCCTCGCTCACGACGAGCACGTAGCGGGCCCGCAGGCGCTCGCCGACGGCGACGAGGGCGCGCGTCGCCTCGGCGTCGTCACCGGGGCGGATCCGCACGACCTCGAGGTCGAGGGCCCACAGCCCGGTCGCTTCGAGGCGCCGCGCGGTCTCCTCGAGCGCCCGTGGCGTCGCGAGGCGCTCGTCGCAGCGCACGCCGACGGCGTCGTAGCCGGCGGCGGCGGCGAGCGAGACGGCCTCGGCCGGCGTCGCCCAGGCGACCGTCGCCGCTGCGAGCGAGATCGGCGCGTCCTTCACCGCCTACCCGCCGAGCAGCACCGGGTAGCTCGCCCAGTACGGGCGGGCGGTGCGCGAGTCGACGACCGGGGGGTTGGCGGGGTCGGGCCGCACGTTGCGCTCGAAGGCCGCCATCACCGCCTCGGTGACCAGTCCGTAGAGGTGGTCGGCGCCCGTGTCCTCGGAGACGAAGCCGGCGGCGAGCTCCTGGCCGATGCAGGCGTGCATGCCGTGGCCGAAGCTGAGGCCGTAGGGGGCGACGCCGTCGGCGAGGGGCCGGCGCGGGTTGAACTCGGCGGCGTCGGGGCCGTAGACGGCAGGGTCCCGGTTCACGGCGACGAGGTCGATGACGACGAGCGCGCCGCGGGGGAGCACCGTGCCGTCCTGGAGCACGACGTCCTCGAGGGCGCGCCGGGCGCCGATCGGGCTGGAGGGGTGGAGGCGGACGGTCTCGTGGACGCAGCGCTGGACGAAGAGGCGGTCCGAGCGCACCGCCTCGGCGTCCTCCGGGTGGCGCTTCGCCCACTCGAAGAGGTGGTGCAGCGCGCGCGTGAAGGCCGTCGCCGAGGTGTGCGCGCCAGCCAGCAGGAAGAAGGCGATCTCGCGCGCCAAGGTGTCCGGGGTGAGTCCGAGCTCGTCTCGGTGGCGGAGGAGGATCGTGAGGACGTCGCGCGGCAGCGCCTCCTCGGCGAGCTCGCCGCGAGCGACCTGCTCGAGGGCGGCCGCACGGCGGGCGATGGACGGGGCGAGGAACTCCGCCTCGAAGGCGTCGAGCGCGGCCCGGATCTCGTCCGAGATCCGGGCGCGATCGCCCGTCGCGTGGGCGAGGGTCGCCCCCTCGATGAACTTCATCATGTAGCCGTAGAGGCGGTGGGTCTCCGCCGCGGTGCCCTCCTGCCGGTCGACCCCGGCGTTCAGCGCGGCGAGGTTCATCATGAGCTGGTGGCCGAGCGAGACGAGCTCGGCGCGGCCGGCCGCCACGTGGGGCGCGAGCGTCTCGTCGATGACCGCCGGGAACAGGTCCCGCTCGAAGTGGGCGAGGGTGTCGCGCCGGAAGAGGCGGTTCTCGAGGCGCCGCCGGCTGCGGTGCTCCTCGCCGTGCAGGTTGACGAGGACGCCCGCCATGACGACCTCGCCGGCGTCGTAGAGCGCCTGGCGCAGGTCCTTCTGGCGGTAGGCGTCCTTCGCCGCGTCCATCGTCGTGATGACGAGCGCGGCCTGCTCCCCGAGCACCGTCGTCACCTGCCTGTCTCCCTTCCGTGATCCTCGTGGCCGACGCTGGCCGCTTCCTCGGACAGCAGCCACGCCGCGGCGCGCGACACGATCGCGCGCTGGGCGGGATGCGCGTACGAGCGCGTGTCGTGGCCGAGCGCGTCGTAGACGACGCGGCCCGCGCCGTAGCGGCGCGCCCAGACGAGGGGGTGCTGCGCGCCGCCGTGCGCCGAGGTGAGGAGGGCCACGACGTCGGGCCGGACGTCGAGGAAGCCGTAGATCTCGTCGACGATCTCGAAGTCCGAGAGCCCCTCGACGATGGGGTGGGACCCCGTGACGACGTGCACGATCGCGCTCGCGACCGGGGGGTGGCTCGAGCGGCCCCAGCGCCAAGCGGCGCCGAGAATGTCGCCCCACTCCGGCCAGTCGTCGAAGCAGATCGTCGCGCTGTGCAGCGCGAGCAGACCCCCGCCGCCGGCGACGAAGGCGCGGATCGCGTCCCGGGCGGCGGGCGAGGGCGAGAAGGCGAGGCGCTCGCGCGCCGCGGCGTAGCGCTCGTCGAGCATGCGCCAGCGCAGCGCGTTCACGGTGAGCAGGTCGTAGCGACCCTCCCCGGCGAGCGCTGCCGCGCCGGCCTCGACGTCCTCGACGACCTCGGAGACGACGCCGACCTGTTCGAGGATCCCCGCGACCTCGGCGGAGGTGGCCGCGAAGTCGTGGCCGAAGCCGCCCGACAGGAGGAGGTTCCGCCTCACCGCAGCCCTCCACCGGCGCCGGCGAGGAGCGCCATGAGGGCCTGGGAGAGCCCCCCGTCGACGTAGAGCGCCTGGCCGGTGACGTAGGCGGCGCGCTCGGAGGCGAGGAAGGCGACGGCCTCGGCGACGTCCGCCGGCGTGCCGAGCCGCCGCAGCGGCACGGCCGCGCGGCGCGCCTCGGCGAGGCCCGGGTCCGCGTAGAAGCTGGTCCCCGGGGTCGGCACGAGGCCCGGACCGACGGCGTTGCAGCGGACATTGCGCGGCCCCCACTCGAGCGCCGTCTGGCGCGTCAGCGCGAGCAGCGCCGCCTTCGAGGCGGAGTACCCCCCGACGCCGGGATCGGCGAGCGGGGCGGCGATCGAGATGACGTTCACGATCGAGCCTCGGCCGCGCGCGAGCATCGACCGGCCGAAGGCCCGCGTGCAGTGGAAGGCCCCGAGGACGTTCACGGCGAGCACCTCCGCGAACTGGGCGCCGGTCACCTCCTCGAGCGGACCGAAGCGCCACGTCGCGGCGTTGTTGACGAGGACGTCGACCTCGCCGCAGGAAGCGGCGACCTCCTCGACGGCGCGCTCGTCGGCGACGTCGCAGACCACCACCTGCTCGGCGGGGACGCGATCGAGGCGGATCACCTCGAAGCCGTCGGCCTCCAGCCGGGCGGCGACCGCGGCGCCGATGCCGCGCCCCGCGCCGGTGACGAGCGCCCTCACGGCCGGAGCCCCACCGTGTCGACGGCGGCCGGTCGCGGCAGGTGCGCGATGACGCTCGCCGTGACGCCGCCGTCGACGAGGATGTTCTGTCCCGTGATGTAGGCGGCCTCGTCGGAGCCGAGGAAGGACACGAGGGCGGCGACGTCCTCGGCCCGCCCGAGGCGCCCGAGCGGCACCTTCGACTCGCGTGCGGCGCGTGCGGCGGGGTCCGCGTAGATCGGCTCGGACATCCCGGCGTCGATGAGGCCGGGAGCGACCGCGTTCACCCGGATGCCGCGCGGCCCCCACTCCAGCGCCATCTGCTGGGTGAGGAGGGCGACACCCGCCTTCGTCGCGCCGTAGGCGCCGGCGTTCGGCCCCGGGGCGACCCCGTTCATCGAGGTGATGTTCACGATCGCGCCGCCCCCGGCTGCGGCCATCGCGCGCGCCGCGGCGCGCGCGACGACGAACGTCCCGACGAGGTTCACCTCGACGACGGCGCGAAAGGCCTCGAGGTCGAGCTCGAGGAGCGGCCCGAAGCGGACGATGCCGGCGTTGTTGACGACGAGGCGTGGCGCCTCGCCGAGGACGGCGAGGACCTCCTCGACGGCGCGCTCGTCGGTCACGTCGCAGGCGAAGCGGCGTGCCGTCGCGTCGCCCGCCGCCTCGAGCGCCGCCTCGTCGCGGTCGAGGCCGGCGACCTGCCAGCCGTCGGCGGCGAGGCGGCGGCAGATCGCGGCGCCGATCCCGCGCGCCGCCCCGGTTACGAGGGCGAGTCCCATCTCGGCCTATCGTGCGCTGCATGGACGCGGACCGGAGCATGGAGGCGGAGCGGATCGTGCGCCGGTTCCTCGACGCCGTGGAGGCCCGCGACCTCGACGCCCTGGCGGCGTGCTTCTCCGAGGACGCGCGCTACCAGAACGTCCCCCACGAGCCGGCCGTCGGCCCCGACGCCATCCGCCGGCTCTTCGCGCCGATCCTCGCTCGTTCCGAAGCGGTGCGCTGGGAGCTCGTGAACGCCGCCTACCGTCCCGGCCAGGCCTTCCTCGAGCGCGTCGACCGCTTCGTGATCGACGGCACCGAGTACGCCGTGGCCTGCAACGGCGTCTACGAGCTCGACGAGGCACGCGGCCTCATCATCGAGGTGCGCGACTACGTCGACCTCGGCCCCTGGCGGGAGCGCCTCGCGCACCTCGGGCTGTGAGCACGAGCCGCCCGCGCGGCGACCGCTCACGGGTGGACAAGGTCCCAGGTGAGCGGGACCGCCGACCAGCTCGCCACCTTCTCGCCGCGCACCGTCGCCCGCGTCGGCCACGGCGCCGAGAGGTCGACGCTGCGCCCGGAGCGGAAGAGGTGCCGGAAGCGGGCCCGCTCGCCGAGGATCGAGACGTCCTGGGACGGGTCCCCCTCGAGCACGAGGACGTCGGCGCGCCGGCCTGGCTCGATCGTGCCGACCTCGCCGACCTGGCCGAGGGCGATGGCGCCGTTGCGCGTCCCGCACGTGATCGCCTCGAGCGGGCTGAGCCCGAGGTGCTCGACGAAGACCTCCATCTCCCGGTAGTGCCAGTGGCCGTAGGGCGTGAGCGAGAAGCCGCTCTCGGAGCCGCACAGCAGCGGCACGCCCGCCTCGTAGGCGCGCCGGATCATCGGCCCCGTCCGCTCCATCTCGTCTCGGAACACGTCGCGCGCGGACGAGGTCGCGCCGGCCTTCGCCCCGTGCTCGGCGAGGTTGGCGAGGAACGTGAACACCGGGCAGAGCGCCGCCTGGCGCTCGACGACCGCCTCGAGGGCCGCCTCGTCGAGGTAGGAGGCGTGGAAGATGATGTCGACCCCCGCGAGGGCGGCGTCGCGCGTGCTCGAGGCGCCGCGGCAGTGGGCGACGACCCGTGTGCCGAGGTCGTGGGCGGTGTCGCAGACGACCTTCAGCTCCTCGAGGGTCCACACCTGCAGCTCGCCCTCCCGCGTCGGGACGCTGCCGGTGACGTGGATCTTGATGACGTCGGCGCCCTCCTTCACCTGGCGCCGGACCGCCGTCACCATCTCGTCCTTCGTCCGCACGACCTCGGCGTAGCCGGCGGTCCCCCGGTCGGGGATCATCCGGCCTGCCGTGCCGCCGACCGAGGTCATGAGGGCGTAGCCCCCGGACTTCATCGTCGGTCCCTCGACGATGCCGGCCTCGATCGCGTCGCGAAGCGCCGGGCCGATGTTGTAGATCCCGTCCGCGTCGAGGAAGCTCGTCACGCCGGCGAGCAGGATCTTGCGCACGTTGAAGGCGGCGAGGAGCGCGGCGAAGGCGGGCTCGCGGTGGTGGAAGAGCTCGTCGTTCGAGGCCGGCTCGCCGAGGGTGACGTGGCAGTGTGCGTCGATGAGGCCCGGCATGACGGTGAGGCCGCTCACGTCGAGGACGGTGGCGTCCTTCGACGCGCGCGCCGGCGCGTCGGCGCCAACCGCCGCGATCTTGTCGCCGGCGATGAGGACCGAGGTCCCCGGGCGGGGCGGGCCTCCCGTGCCGTCGATGAGCGTCCCGCCCTGCAGCAGCACCTCGGCCATCCGACCCCCACCTTGCGGACCGGCGGCGCGCCGCCCGCCGCCGTCATGAGACCGTACGTAGTCAGACAACTGACTACTAAAGCCGCTATACTACCGTCCCCGGCAGGAGCTGTCCACGGAGGCGCCACCGGGCCGCAGCGGCCCCGGCGGCGCCTCAGCGGGCTCGCAGGGAGGGGCGCAGATGGCCGAGGCGAGAGGGTGCGGGCCGGCGGGCGCGCCGAGGCGCCCGGGGGCGCTGGTGCGATGACGCTGCGGGCGCGTGTCGACCGCAGCCTCTGCATGAGCTCGGGTCGCTGCGTCGGCGACGCGCCGGCACAGTTCCGCTTCGACGCCGACGAGCTCGCGGAGGCGATCCCGGGCGCGCCGGCGCTCGAGGAGGACGTCGCGCTGCGGATCGCCCGCAACTGCCCGGCTGGCGCCATCTCGCTGTTCCGCGAGGACGGCGCCGAGGTCCCGCTCCGTTGAGCGGACCGGCCGGTGCGAGCAGGCTGACCATCGGCGTCGGCCTCTACACCGGCCAGCGCTTCTCCGAAAGCGTCGGCGCGCGCTACGCGGACGCGGTGGCGCTCGCCGGCGCGGCCGAGGCGGCCGGCTTCGACGCCTTCTGGGTGAGCGAGCACCACGGCTTTCCGGACGGCTACCTCCCCGCCCCCCTCGTGCTGCTCGGCGCGTGCGCGGCGGCGACGTCGTCGATCAGGCTGGGCGCGGGCGTCGTCCTCGCGCCGCTCGCCCAGCCGGTCCGCCTCGCCGAGGAGGCGGCCGTCGTCGACCACCTGTCGCACGGCCGGCTCGTCCTCGGCCTCGGCATCGGCTACCTCGACGAGGAGCTCGCGCTCTTCGGGGTGCCCCGCACGGCGCGTGCGCGACGCCTCGAGGAGACGGTCGCCATCCTCCGGCGCTGCTGGCGCGGCGAGCGCTTCTCCTTCCACGGCGAGCACTTCCACCTCGACGACGCCCTCGTGACGCCGCCGGCGTTCCAGGAGGGCGGCATCCCGATCTGGCTCGGCGGCTACGCGCGCGGCGCGCTCGAGCGCGCGGCGCGCCTCGCCGACGGCCACCTCGTCGGACGCGGCGCGCCCGCCATCGTCGCCGAGAACGCTGCGATCCTCGCCTCGGCGCTCTCCCCGGCGCGTCCGTTCACCTTCGCGCTGAACGTGACGGCGGTCCTCACCGACCGGGGCGGCCACCCCGAGCTCGCGCTCGAGGCGTTCGAGCGCCAGCAGGCGACCTACGAGGAGGCCCAGCGAGGCACCGACGTCTACGCCGGGCGCGTCGCCGGCGGCGCGCCGGGGCGCCTCGCGCTCGGGGGCATCGAGCGCTACGTCGACCTCCTGGGCTCTGCGGACGAGATCGCCGCCGGCGCCGCGTCCTACCTCGAAGGCCTGGCCGCCTTCGAGCACGTCCACCTCGTGCTGCGGATCGTGTTCCCCGAGGACGACCTCGACGCGCAGCTCGAGCGCATCGGCCGCTTCGGGCGAGACGTCCTGCCGAGGCTGCGCGCGGCGGCCGGTGCCGCCGAGCACCGGCGGCCGGTCGCCAGGGCCGGCGCCTGAGGAGGCGGACCCGCAGTGCTGCGTCACGTCGTCGTGATGCGCTTCCTCGCCGGGACGCCGCCCGAGGCCGTCGAGGCCGTCGAGGCCGGCCTCGCCGAGCTGCCGGCGCGCATCGCTGAGGTGCGGGCCTTCGCCTTCGGGCGCGACGCCGGGCTCGCCGCGGGCAACGCGGACCTCGCCGTCGTCGCCGACTTCGACGACGCGGCCGCCTACGCCTCGTACGCCGCCCACCCGGCGCACGTCGAGCTCGTGGCGACCCGGATCCGGCCGATCCTCGCCGAGCGCTCGGCCGTCCAGTTCCTCCTCGACGGGGACGGCCGCGTCGGAGTCGGACGGTGAGGCGCCGGTCGCTGGGTCCCGCGGCGGTCTTCGCCTGCAGGTGCGCGTGACGGCGCCGGGCATGCGCTTCGGCGTCCTGCACATGAGCCGGCCGGCCTCCGGGCGAGCCTTCCTCGACGAGGTGCGCCGCGTCGAGGACGCCGGCTTCGACAGCCTGCTGCTGAGCGACCACACCGAGCGCTCGCCCCTCGCCCCGATCCCGGCGCTCGCCGCCGCGGCTGCGGTCACCTCGAGGCTCACCCTCGGCTCGCTCGTGCTGTGCAACGACTTCCGGCACCCGGCGATCCTCGCCAAGGAGGCCCTCACCTTGCACCTGCTCGCGCCCGGGCGGATCGAGCTCGGGCTCGGGGCCGGCTGGATGGTCCAGGACTACGAGCAGGCCGGCATCCGTCTCGATCCGCCAGGACGTCGCATCGAGCGCCTCGCCGAGACGCTCGACATCCTCGCCTCCCAGCTCGCCGGCGAGACGACGACCCGTCGCGGGCGCCACTACGCGGTCTCGGCGATGCCGGCCGTCCCCGCGCCGCCGGCGGGCAGCGGACGCCCGCGCCTGCTCGTCGGGGGCGCCGGCCGGCGCGTCCTCGCGCTCGCGGCGCGCCGCGCCGACATCGTGAGCCTGAACTGGAACCTGCGCGCCGGCCGTGTCGGAACGGCCGCGCTCTTGAGCGGCACGCGCGCCGCGACCGAGGAGAAGCTCGCCGTCGTCGGCGCCGCGGCCCCCGAGCGGGCCGGGCACATCGAGCTGCACGTGCAGTGCTACTTCCTCGAGCTCACGGACCGTCCGCTCGATGCCGTGGCCCGCTTCGCGGCGAGCCGCGGCGCCGACGTGGACCCGAAGCTGCTCCTCGACTCCCCGCACGTCCTCGCCGGCAGCCCGGCCGAGCTCGCCGAGCGCCTCGCCGAGCAACGCGAGAGCCTCGGGATCTCCTACGTCTCGTTCTACGACGAGGACGCCGCGAAGGCGGCGGCCGTCCTCGCGCGCCTGGCCTAGGCGCTCGCCGCTCCGCCGGTCGCGTGCCGGGCCCGCCGCCGACGCTCGGCCGCCTCGGCGGCGCGCCAGTGGTCGTCGGCGACCCAGGCCGCGGCGAAGGCGTCGACGGCTCGCTCCTCGAGGAGCGGGCGGGCGGCGGGCGCCGCGGCCTCGACGAGGCGCTTGATCCCCCGCCGGGCGGCCGGCGCGAGCGCGGCGAGCGAGGCGGCGAGGGCGGTGACGGCGTCCTCGAACGCGGCGCGCGGCACGACGCGCTCGACGAGGCCGAAGCTCGCGAGCTCCTCGCCGGCGAGCACGCGACGCGTGAGCAGGAGCTCGAGGGCGCGCCCGCGCCCGACGAGCGCGCAGAGCCGCTCGACGCCGCCCCAGGCCGGCAGGATGCCGAGGTCGCCGTGGACGAAGCCGACCCGCACGTCGTCCGCGGCGATCCGCAGGTCGCAGGCGACCGCCACCTCGGCGCCGCCGCCGTAGGCGTCGCCGTTCAGCGCAGCGAGCACCGGCACCTCCAAGGTGGCGATGCGGTCGAGGACACGGCGCATGCGTCGCGCCATGGCCGCCGCGGCGGCCTGCGTGCGCAGCGCGGCGAAGTCCTTGAGGTCGCCGCCGGAGAGGAAGACCCGCTCCCCGCCGCCCCGCAGCACGATGGCGCCGGCCTCGGCGGCGGCGCGCCCGAGGGCGGCGTCGAGCTGCTCGATGACCTCGAGGCTGACGGCGTTGCGCCGCTCGGGCCGGTCGACGGTGATGGTCGCCACCGGCCCGTCGAGGTCGAGGCGGACCTCCTCCACGGACGATAGGATATCGAATATCGTGGATGGCCGACGATGACCGGGGGAGCGGACGGCACCGGGCGGCGCGCCGACCAGGCGACGAGCGACGCGGGGATCCCCCTGCAGCCGTTCTACGGCCCGCCCGCCGAGCCGCTCGACTACGAGGTGGCGCTCGGCGACCCGGGGGCGTTCCCCTTCACCCGCCACATCCACCCCGGCGGCTACCGCGACCGGCTGTGGACGTTCCGCCAGTACGCGGGGTTCGGCTCGGCGGAGTCGTCGAACGAGCGCTACCGACTGCTCCTCGAGCGCGGCGGCACCGGCCTCAGCGTGGCCCTCGACCTGCCGACCCAGATCGGCTACGACTCGGACGATCCCGAGGTGGCCGAGGAGGTGGGGCGCGTCGGCGTGGCGCTCGACACGCTGGCCGACGCCGAGGTCCTCTTCTCGGGGATCCCCCTCGACCGCATCTCGACGTCGTTCACGATCAACGGGACGGCGGCCATCGTCCTCGCCATGTACGTCGCGGTCGGCAGGCGCCAGGGCGTCGACCAGAAGGTGCTCCGCGGCACGGTCCAGAACGACATCTTGAAGGAGTACGTGTCGCGCGGCACCTGGATCTGGCCGCCCGAGCCCTCGATCCGCCTGATCGCCGACACCGTCGAGTTCTGCGCCGCCGAGGTGCCGAAGTTCAACGCGCTGAGCGTCGCCGGCGCGCACTTCCGGGACGCCGGGGCGACGGCCGCGCAGGAGATGGCCTTCACGCTCCAGGACGCGGTCACCTACTGCGACGAGCTGATGCGTCGGGGCCGGATGACCATCGACGAGGTGGCGCCGGTCATCTCCTTCTTCTTCTACACCCACAACGACTTCTTCGAGGAGGTCGCGAAGTACCGGGCGGGCCGACGCCGCTGGGCGCGGCTCGTGGTCGACCGCTACCACGCGCGCGCCGCGTCCTCGGCGCGCTTTCGCGCCGGCGTGGTGTGCGGCGGCTCCACCCTCCAGGCGCCCCAGCCGTGGAACAACGTCGTGCGCGTCGCCTACCAGGCGCTCGCCTCGGTGCTCGGGGGCGTCCAGTCCATGTTCACCGCGGCCTGGGACGAGCCCTTCGCCCTGCCGACCGAGGAGTCGGCCACGCTCGCGCTGCGCACCCAGCAGATCCTCGCCTACGAGACGGGCGTCGCCCGCGTCGTCGACCCGCTCGGCGGCTCGTACTACGTCGAGGCGCTCACCGACGAGATGGAGGCGCGCATCGTCGCCATCATGGAGGACCTCGAGGCGCACGGCGGCATGGTCGCCGCCATCGAGAGCGGCTACGTGCAGCGCCTCATCGCCGACGAGGCCTACCGGGCGGCGCGCGAGGTGGAGCGCGGCGAGCGGGTCGTCGTCGGCGTCAACCGCTTCACCACCGACGACCCGGTGCCCGACGTGCGCGGCTACGAGTTCGACGAGGCGGGGCGCGAACGCCAGCTCCGCCGCCTCGCCGAGGTGCGTCGCAGCCGCTCGGCGCGCGGCGTGTCCGAGGCGCTCCGGGCCGTCGAGGCCGCTGCCCGCCGCGACGACAACTTGATGCCGCTGCTCGTCGACGCCGTCGAGGCGTACTGCACGATCGGCGAGATCGTGCGCACCTTGAAGGACGTCTGGGGGGAGTTCCAGGAGCCGGCGGTGTTCTGATGCCGGCGCGCGTCCTCGTCGCCAAGCCCGGCCTCGACGGCCACGACCGCGGGGCGAAGCTCGTCGCGCGCGCCCTTCGCGACGCCGGGTTCGAGGTCATCTACACCGGCATCCGCCAGCGGCCGGCGACGATCGCCACCGTGGCGCTCCAGGAGGACGTCGACGTCGTCGGCCTCAGCGTGCTGTCGGGCGCGCACGTCGAGCTCAGCCGCAAGGTCGTCGAGGAGCTGCGCGGGCGTGGGCTCGACGTGCCCGTCGTCGTCGGCGGCACGATACCGCGCTCGGACGTCGCGGTCCTCGAGGCGCTCGGCGTCGCCGCCGTCTGCCCGACTGGCACGCCGATCGACGATCTCGTCGCCACGGTGGGCTCGCTCGCTCAGGCCTCGCTCGCCCGAAAGCGCGGCGCCTGAGCAGCGCTCAGGCCGGGACCGCCTCGAGCACGCCAGCCGCGCCGAGCGCGGCGATCCTCCCCTCGTCGTAGCCGATCCCCGCCAGCACCGCCTCGGTGTGCTCGCCGAGGCGAGGGGCGCCGGGAAGCCGGCAGCCGCCGAGCCCTGGCAGGGGACCTGCGACGTGGCGGTAGGGGCCGTAGGCGGGGTGCTCGGAGCCGACGACGAGCCCGCGAGCCGCGACCTGGGGCTCCGCGAGCGCCTCGGCCACGGTGTTGACGGGCGCGCAGGCCACGCCGGCCCTCGAGAGGAGCTCCACCCAGTGGCGGGACGGTGCCTCGCGCAGCCGGCGGCCCAGGTGCTCGACGAGGTCGTCGCGCCGGGTGAGGCGGCCGTCGCGCGTGGCGAAGCGGGGGTCGGCGAGCCCCTCGTCGCCGAGCGCCTCGACGAGGCGCGCCCACATCGAGTCGTTGCCGACGAAGAGCGAGATCCAGCCGTCCGCCGTCTCGAAGTTCTGGGCGGGTACGAGGGAGGGGTGGGCGGAGCTGGCCGTGCGCGCCGGCTCGAGCCCGGCGTTCAAGCTCCACGAGGCGAGGTAGGAGAGCATCGAGACCTGCACGTCGAACAGCCCGAGGTCGACGTGGCGCCCCCGGCCGGTGCGCTCGCGCTCGAAGAGCGCCGCCACGACCCCGAGGGCCGCCGCGAGGCCGCCGGAGTGGTCGACGTAGGAGATCCCGGCCTTGGCGGGGGGACCGTCGGGCTCCCCGGCGTGGTGCATGACCCCCGCCATCGCCTGGATCGTGTAGTCGTAGCCGGGCCGGTCCGCGTCCGGCCCCGTCTCGCCGAAGCCGGAGATGGCGCAGGTGACGAGCCTCGGGTTGCGCGCCGCGAGCGCACGGGCGTCGAGGCCGCGCCGGGCGAGCGCACCGGGCCGGTAGTTCGTGAGCAGGACGTCGGCGCGCGCCGCGAGGTCGGCCGCGACGGCCCGGCCCTCCTCGCTCGCGAGGCGCACCCCGACCGAGCGCTTGCCCCAGTTGAGGGCGAGGAAGTAGAGGGACTCCCCGGCCTCGTTGAGCGGCGCCATCGAGCGCGCCTCGTCGGGCCGGTCGGGGTCCTCGAGCTTGATCACGTCCGCGCCGAGGTCGGCGAGGACGAGGCCGGCGTAGGGGCCGGCGAGGAAGTGGCAGACCTCGAGGACCGTGACGCCCTCGAGCGGCCGCCTGCTCACTCGCTCCCGCCGGGCCCAGGGCGCGTCCAGAACCCGGTGTCGTCGAAGTAGGCGGCGAGGAGCTCCCCCGCCTCGAGCACGTGGCGCTCGGCCGCCTCGCCGGCGCTGTCGGCGTCGCCGGCACGGAGGGCGTCGAGGATCCGGCGGTGGCCGGCGCCCGAGACCTCCGCCCAGCCGGGCAGGAGGGAGTAGAAGCGCTGGGGGATGAAGCGCAGCGTCTGGCGCAGGAGGAGGAGGAGCTTCGGGGCGTCGGCTGCCCGGTTGATCGCGCGGTGGAAGGCGAAGTTGAGCTCCTCGAGGCGCTCCGAGTCCCCCCGCGCCGCGGCGCGCGTCCAGGCGGCGTCGAGGTCGAGGAGCTCGGGGAGCAGGTCGTCGGCGCGAAAGCACGCCCGGCGGGCGAGTTCGCCGGCGAGCGTGGCGTGCGCCCAGTAGATGTCAGCGACGTCGCCGCGCGTCGTGCGGGCGACCCGGAACGAGCGCGCCCGGCGGCCCTCGATGAAGCCCTCGTGGCTGAGGCGAAGGAACGCCTCGCGCACCGGCATCGTGCTCAGGCCGAGCCGGTTGGCGAGCTCCTCCTGGGTCACCTGCTGACCGGGCCGCAGCTCCCCGGTGAGGATCATGTCCCGCAGGGTGTCGGCGACCTCCTCGCTGATGGAGCGAAAGCGCGGCGCTCGACCCTCGCCGGTGGAGCGGCGCGACCGGCTCGTCTCGGCCATCACGTCGCCCCGGCCGGGCGGAGGAGGTCGAAGCAGCGAAACGGCGCGTCGGCGTCGAGCGCGGCGAGGCGCGACCAGGTCGCCGTGGCGTCGAGGCCGAGGCGAGCGTGCGCGAGGCAGTCCGCGAACTTGGCGGCGACGTCCTCGGGGTCGAGGTTCGCGCCGGTGCCCCGGTTCGCCAGGCGCTGGACGCGCGCGCTGAGCTCGCCGCTCGGGGTCGTCACGCGCACCTCGGTGAACTCGCGCGCGAGGAAGGTGTCGCCGCCGTGCAGCTCCGGGTGGACGAGGACGCGCACCTTCCGGCCGAGCTCGACGAGGCCGGGGTCGACGGTGGCGAAGGTGCCGAGGTCGCAACGACCGTCGCGCAGCGCGGCGGCGATGCAGTAGGGGATGGAGAACTTGGCCGCGTAGCCGGTCTCGGGCACCTCGACGTGCATCACGCCGGGGACGTACTCGTGCACGAGCACGTCGACGCGCTCGACCTCCGCCGGGCTGATCCCGTGGCGCGCACGCAGGTCGAGCACGGCGTCCAGGCCGGAGTGGATGAGCCCGCAGCACGGGTAGACCTTCACGATCGGGCCCGGGTCGACGAGGTCGAAGCGCGTCCCGAGCCCCTCGAGGACGCGGCCGGCGTCGTAGTTGCCCGGACCGTTGTAGAGGTTGAAGAAACCCTGGCGGGCCTCGAGGGCCTCGGGGTTGGCGACGAAGCCCTCGGCGGCCAGCCTGGCGGCGACGACGCCGACCCGAGCAGCGGTCCCGACGTGGTAGGGGTTCAGCATGTTGCCGATCATGGTCTTCACGCCCGACGACTCGGCGACCGCGAGCCCGATCGCCATCGCGGTCGCCTCGGCGTCGAGGCCGAGCAGCCGGCAGCAGCCGAGGGTCGCCGCGAAGCGCCCGAGCGTGGCGGTGGGGTGCCAGCCCTTCGCGTAGTGGTGCGGGTTGACGCCCCGGGCGATCGCGGCGGCAGCCTCCCAGCCGAGGCAGTAGGCGGTGACGACCTCGCGCCCGGTGGCGGGAACGCCCGACTCGACGAGCGCGCCGAGCGCGGCGATGGTCGCCGAGCCGACGAAGCCCGAGACGGCGAAGCTGATCGAGTCGTAGTCGAGCGCGTGCGCCGCGGCGGCGTTGAGGAGGGCGGCACTCGGGGGGTCGGCGCGCAGGTCCGAGCCGACGACGCTCGCGAGGCGCGGCTCGGCCCACGGAAGGAGCGCCGCCCGCAGCGTCTCGCTCGCGGGGTCGCTCGCGCCGGCAGCCGCCGTCGCGAAGGTGTCCGCGATCGTCCATACGGCGTTCGCCCGCGCCCGGCTCGGGAGCGCGCCCGGCGGCGTCTGCGCGACGAAGCGGGCGAGCTCCCGCGTGACCTCGCGCGCCGCGGTCCGTTCGTTCACGCGCCCTCCCTCGAGTCGCGCCCGTCGGGGCGGGGGTCGTCGAGGCCGTACACGAGGCGCGCGGCCTCCGGGGAGACCTTGCCGTCGGCGACGTCGGCGAGCACCGCCTCGCGGGCGCGCTGACGAGGGTCGCCGAAGCCGCCACCCGAGGCGGTGGTGTGCTCGATGACGTCCCCCGCCTCGAGCGGCATCGTCACCTTCGCGGGCAGCTCGCGCGCGCCGCCGCGCCGGTACAAGACGGTGCGCGACGTGCTGCCGGAATGCCCGCCCGACAGGCCGTAGGGCGGGGTGGCGTTGCGGTGCGTCCGGAGGTTGAGGGTGCCGGCCGGGGCGAGGAGCTCGAGGGTGCGCCGCAGCGCGAGACCGCCGCGGAAGCGACCGGGACCGCCCGTGTCGGGGACGAAGCCGTAGTGCAGGACCCGCACGGGGTCCTCGCGTTCGAGCACCTCGACAGGTCGGTTGGCGACGTTCGCCGCGAGCGCCGCTGCCCCGTCGAGGCCGTCTCGGTCCGGGCGCGCGCCCCACGCGCCGCAGACGAGGTCGTTCAGCTGGAAGCGCCGCCCGTCGGCGGTGTAGCCGCCGATGCGGATGCCGGAGGTGCCGCCGTCGCCAGCCGCCGGGACGCGCCCGGGCAGGGCGTCGGCGAGGGCGCCGAAGATCGCCTCGATGACGCGGTAGCCGATGACGCCGCGCGCGGCGACGCCCGCCGGGAAGGAGGCGTTGACGACCGTGCCCGGCGGCGCTTCGACCTCGATGAGCGAGCAGAAGCCGGCGTTCACCGGAATCTCCTCCGCGCACAGCGCCCGCACGGCGGCGTAGCAGGCAGACTCGGTGAACGAGCGCGTCGCGTTGATCGAGCCGCGAACCTGCGGTGCGGTCCCGCTGAAGTCGAAGCGGAGCCGTCCGTCGCCGACCTCGACGAGGACGCGGATCGGCACGGGCCGCTCCTCCAGGCCGTCGTGGTCCTCGACGTCCTCGAACTCGTAGCGGCCGGCGGGCCACGTGGCGATGGTCGCCTCCAGGCTGCGCCGCGAGTGGGCGAGGATTGCCTCGACGGCCTCGTCGAAGGCGGCCGGCCCGACCCGCTCGACGAGGCAGGCGAGCTCGCCGGCGGCCGCCTCGCAGCTCGCCCGCTGGGCGTCGAGGTCCGCGAGGAGGGTCTCGGGGAGGCGGACGTTGGCGGCCAGCACCGCGGCGAGGGCCTCGTTCGTCCGGCCCCGCTCCGAGAGGCGCACCGGCGGGACGCGGATCCCCTCCTCGAAGATCTCGCGCGAGTCGGCAGCCGAGCCGCCCGGGACGCGCCCGCCGACGTCGGCGTGGTGGGCGACGACCACCGCGTAGCCGACGAGGCGCCCGCGAAGGTGCGCCGGCGCGACGGCGAAGACGTCGGGCAGGTGCATGCCGCCCGCGTACGGGTCGTTGAGCACGACGAGGTCGCCGGGGTCGAGGCCGTCGCCGAAGCGGGCGCGCACCGCCTCGAGAGCGCGGGGGATCGAGCCGAGGTGGAGCGGCAGGGAGAACCCCTGCGCGACGAGCCGCCCGTCTCGGTCGCACAGCGCGGTCGAGAAGTCGAGGTAGTCCCGAATCACCGGGCTGAACGAGCTGCGGGCGAGGCGGACCGCGATCTCGTCCGCGACCGTCTGCAGCTCGTTGCGCAGCGTCTCGAAGCGGAGCACGTCGTCGAGGCGGCTCATGCGGCGCGCTCCAGGACGACCGACCCGCTCGGATCGAGGGCGGCGACCCAGCCGGGGGGCACGACGATCGTCGTGTCGGGCTCGTCGACGAGGAGCGGCCCGGGCGCGGGCCGGGACAGCTCGGCGCGGCCGACGACGGGCACCTCCACGCGCTCGCCGGCGAACAGCGCCCGGCGGCTCTCGCTCGGCGGCTTCGCGCTGGCTGCGGCGCCGACCACGGCGGGGCAGGGCGCGAGCGTGGCGACGCGGACGCGCACGAGCTCGAGCTCGCCGAGCCGCCCGTGCCCGTAGGTGTCTCGGTGGCGGCGGTGGAAGGCGTCGGCGAGGGCGTCGAGCGCCGCGGCGTCGAGACGCGCGCCGGGCAGGTCGAGGGAGAGCTCGAAGGCCTGGCCGAGGTAGCGCAGGTCGGCACGGACGGCGACCTCGAGCACGGCGGGGTCGACGCCGGCCGCCGCGAGGCGGCGCCGCTGGTCCCCGGCGAGGGCGGCGACACGCTCGCCGAGCGCCGCGGCGTCGAGGCGCTGGAGGGGTAGGAGGACCGTCTCGGTGCTCGAGAGCTCGACGGGCGCCTCGAGCATGCCGAGCGCGCTCAGCACGCCGGCGAGCGGGGGGACGACGACGCGCCCGATGCGCACCGTCTCGGCGAGGGAGGCCGCGTGGAGCGCGCCGCTCCCCCCGGAGACGACGAGGCTGAAGCGGTCGATGGCGTGGCCGCGCTCGGTCGATACCGCCCGGAGCACCCGCGCCATCTGCTGGTCGGCGACGCGGTGGATGGCGAGCGCGGCCTCGTCGACCGACAGTCCGAGTGGCTTCGCGACGTCGCGCTCGATCGCGGCGGCGGCGAGCGCTCGGGAGGCGGCGACGCCTGACGCGGCGAGGTACTCGGGCGAGACGTACCCGAGCAGGAGGTTGGCGTCGGTTACCGTGGCGGCGGTTCCGCCCCTGCCGTAGCAGGCAGGCCCGGGGTCGGCGCCCGCGCTGACCGGTCCGACGCGCAGCCCACCGCCGGCGTCGACGCGGGCGATGGAGCCACCGCCGGCGCCGATCTCGGCGAGATCGACGACCGGCAGGCGCACGGCGTAGCCGCCGCCGCGCAGCAGGCGGCTCGCCGCGGAGATCTCCGTCCCGACGGCGAGCTCGCCGGCGTGGGCGACCTCGCCGCGCAGCACGAGGGAGGCCTTCGCCGTCGTCCCGCCCATGTCGAAGCTGATCGCCTCGTCGATGCCGAGGCGGCGGGCGACGGCGGCCGCGGCGAGCACGCCGGCCGCGGGCCCGGACTCGAGGAGGTGGGCCGGCAGTCGGGCTGCCTCCGCAGACGGCATCATCCCGCCCGAGGACTGCATGACGAAGAGCGGCGCGCCGATGCCGCGGCCCGCGAGGCCCGCCGCGAGCCGGTCGAGGTAGGCCGAGAGCACGGGGCGCAGGTAGGCGTTCACGACGGCGGTGCTCGTCCGCTCGAACTCCCCGATCTCGCGGGAGACCTCGGTGCTCGCCGTGACGACGAGCCCGGGGTGGCGCCGGGCCGCGAAGGCGGCGACCGCCCGCTCGTGCTCGGGGTTCGCGTAGGCGTTGACCAGGCAGACGGCGAGGGCGCGCGCCCCGGCCCGGACGACCGCGTCGAGGGCCGGGGCCAGGCCCTCGAGGTCCGGAGCGCGAAGGGGCGTGCCGTCGGGCGCCATGCGCTCGTCCACCTCGATGCGCAGGCGACGGGGGACGAGGGGGGCGGGCTTCTCGTAGGAGAGGTCGTAGAGCGTCGGCGTGCGCAGCCGCCCGATCTCGAGGACGTCCCGGAAGCCGGCGGTCGTCACGAGGGCGGTGCACGGGCCGGCGCGCTCGAGGACGGCGTTCGTTCCGGCGGTCGTGCCGTGCAGCACCTGGCGCAGCGACGGCGCGTCGACCCCGGCGGCGGCGAGGAGGGCGTCGAGGCCGCCGAGCACGCCGACCTCGAAGCACCCGGGCGTGCTCGGCACCTTCGCCGCGTGCAGGTGCCCGTCACCGTCGGCGACGACGAGGTCGGTGAAGGTGCCGCCGACGTCGGCCGCGAGGCGCGCGCTCATCGGGCCGGCGGCCGCGCCGGGCGCTCGGCGAGGGCGCGCTCGAAGCGCTCGAGCTCCGACCAGCCGGCGAGGTCCATGTACTCCCGGAACCCGAGCAGCTCGGGGCGGTCGCCCTCGCCCGTCGCGAGCTGGGCGAACAGGCGGCGCTGGGCGGCCGCCGCGGCGCGCGCCGCCTGGATCGGGTAGATGACGAGTGCCACGCCGTGGGCCTTGGCCACCTCGGTGCTCGGCTCGAACGACAGGTCGCTCCCGGAGACGTTGTAGAGGAGCGGGCAGGCGAGGGCCTCGGCGACCGCGGCGAGCTCCTCGAGGGTCGAGATGCCGTTCACGAAGACGAGCTCGGCACCCGCGTCGCGGTAGGCGGCGGCGCGCTCGATGGCCGCGTCGAGGCCCTCGCCGCGCAGCGCGTCGGTGCGCGCGGCGATGACGAGGTCGGTTCCAGCGGCGCGCGCGGCGTCGAGACGGCGGACCATCTCCGCGATCGGCACGCACGGCCCGTCGAGGAGGTAGCCGCAGCGGCGCGGGAAGGCCTGGTCCTCGATGTGCACCCCAGCGGCGCCCGCCCGCCGCAGCGCCCGCATCGCCTGGTAGAGCGTGGGCAGGCCGCCGTAGCCGGTGTCGAGGTCGACGACGACCTCGGCACCGGATGCCTCTGCGACGAGGCGTGTCGTCTCGACGAGCTCCGCCAGGCTGAGGATGCTCATGTCCGGGTAGCCGCGCGCCGCCGCGGTCCCCGCGCCGCTCACGTACAAGGTGGCGAAGCCCGCCTGGCGAGCGAGGCGCGCGCCGATCGCGTCGACGACGCCGGGCGCGACGACCGGAGCCTCGTCCCGGAGCCGGGCCCGGAGCCGATCGGCGGGTCCCTCGACGTTCACGATATTCGATACGATATCACAGCACAACGGACGAGCGGAGGGGAGCAAGCACCGTGCTGACGAGCGAGCAGCTGCGAGCGGCGGTGGAGGAGCACTTCCGGGCGGAGAACAGCCGGAGCGTCGACGCCATCATCGACACCGTGACCGAGGACATCGAGTACCACGTGAAGAGCCCTCGGTACCTCGACGACACCGCTCCCTTCGGGGTCACGGCGAGCGCGGCCGGGGTCCGCAAGCTGTGGACCGACCTGTACGAGACGTTCTCGAGCTACGACATCACCCTCGACGACGTCCTCACGTGGCCGGAGCGCAACCAGGCGCTCGCACTCGTGACGATCGTCGCCACGCCGGCGCGGGAGTTCGAGGGGCTCCCGGCGGGGAAGCCCATCACCTACAGCGTGGCGGCGCTGTGCGACTACGACGACGCCGGGAAGATGACACGCGAGACGGTCTACGGCAACTTCGCCATCGTGAGCTGGGGGATCCGCCGGATGCGCGAGTTCCTCGCCGGCGAGGGCGCCTGAGGTCGTGGCCGTCCGGCTCGAGCCCGCGCTCGCCGCGGCCCGCGTCGGTGTCGAGCGCGCCGGCGCGCAGGGGCTTCGCGTCGCGATCGTCGTCCTCGACGCGCGCTTCGTGACCGTCGTCAGCCTCGTGATGGACGGCGCGTACGCCAGCGCGCCGCGGGTCGCCGAGGCGAAGGCCTTCACCGCGCTCAACTTCGGCCGACCCAGCGCGGCGACGAAGGAGAGCGTCGCGCCCGAGAACCGAGCAGCGCTCGCCGCGCTCGAGCCCCGCCTCTTCTTTGCCGGCGGCGGCGAGCCGGTTCTCGAGGCCGGCCAGGCCGTCGGCGCCGTCGGCGTCTCCGGCGCGACCGAGGCCGAGGACGCGGCCCTCGCGAGGCTCGTCGCGGAGGCGCTGGGCGTCGACTGAGCAGGGCCCGCGTGATCAGGGCTCGCGCCCGCAGCCGGGGCGGCGCCGGGCGACCCAGCGCCACTCGACACCCGGGAAGCCCTCGGCCCCCTGGGCGAGGGCTCGTCGCTCGGCGATGCGCCAGCGGTTGCCGCTTCGCACGAGGCGGTCGAGGTAGCGCAGCCGCACGACGGGGGTGGAACCGTCGAAGCGCTCGTGCCAGGCCGTGACGTAGGTCGAGGCGTGGCACGTGTCCGGCCCGTCGAAGCGCACCGTCATCTGGCCGAGCTGGTGGTGGGTGCGGGCGAACTCCTCCTGGCCGGTCCGGAGCCGCTCGGCGAGCGCCTGGCGGCCGACGACGCGCCCGCCGCGCCCGGGCCCGTAGTCGGTGACGCAGTCCTCGGTGAACAGCTCGGCGACGGCGTCGATGTCGTACTCGTCGATGCGCTCGCAGAAGCGCGCGAGCACGTCGGCGACCTCCTGGCGGGCGACGAGGTACTCGAGGTCGCCCATCGGACCTGACCCAGCCACCGGCCCCTCCCGCGTGTGGGCGATCGCGCCCGGCGAGCCGCTCGGTCTCGCCAGCGCGCGAGCGAGCGTACCCTCGCGCCTCGCAGGTGCTCGTGGCGAGGTGCACGCGGCGACCGGCCCTTGCGGCCAGCTCGAGGACCGGCGCACGAGCCTCGCGGCCGTGCCGGTGGCCTCGTCCGTCTCGCCAGCCGAGTGGTCCCCGGGGCCGGCGCGCCCGGGGACGTCGTCCGACCGCTCCCGGGTCGAGGACGGGAGCTGGTGAGGCGGTGCGTTCGGCGCCGCCCGCGCATCCCGCCACGGTGCTCGTCGCGTCCACGCTCCCCGAGCGCCTCGGCGTCGGCCGGTGCCCGGGGTCAGGGGGCGCTCTGGCGACGCCACTCCTCGGCTGCGGCGCCCGAAGCGGGCAACCGAGACCGGGCGACCGGCGCGTGACCGAGGAGCGGGTCGCGCCCGGCGGCGCCCGCGAGCAGGGCGCGCACTGCCGACGCCGGATCGAGGTCCCCCGCCGCCACCGCGTCCACGAGCTCGGCGCCCGTCCTCCCGGCGAGCAGCGCCCGCACGAGTTCCTCGCCCGCCCGCCGAATGCGGGCCTCGGCGTTGCGCCGGACGCGGCGGTCCAGCTCGCCGCTCGCCGCGATGGCCGCACGGTGGGCATCGAGCGTCTCGACGAGCGCGTCCACGCCCTCGCCGTGGAGCGCGTCTGTGAGGAGCACTGGCACCTCCCAGCCGTCGTCGCGGCGCGCGCTCGCGTGGACCGCCTCCCGCAGGTCGGCGGCGGTGCGCGACGCACCCTCCCGGTCGGCCATGTTCACGACGTGCACGTCGGCCACCTCGAGGAGGCCGGATTTCATTGCCTGGACGCCGTCGCCGAGTCCGGGCACGCTCACGACGGCGACCGTCTGGGCGGCCTCTACGACGTCCATCTCGGTCTGGCCGACGCCGACCGTCTCGATGATGACGACGCTCCGGCCAGCTGCGGCCAGCACGGCGACGGCGTCGGCCGTCGCCCGGGCGAGGCCGCCGAGGGCGCCGCGGGTCGCCATCGAGCGGATGAACACCTCGCGATCGTCGGCGACCGACGCCATCCGGAGGCGGTCGCCGAGGAGGGCGCCGCCGGTACGTTGGCTGGAAGGGTCGATGGCGAGGACGCCCACACGGGCGCCGCGCCGTCGGTACTCGGCGACGAGGCGGCCGACGAGCGTGCTCTTGCCGCTCCCCGGAGGGCCGGTGACCCCGACGACGTGGCTGCGCGCCTCGCTCGCGCCGAGGGCGCCGATCACCGCCGCCGCCTCGTCGCCCCCCTCCTCGACGAGGGTGAGCAGCCGGGCGAGCGCTGCCTCCTCGCCCCGCTGGAGGCGTTCGAGGAGCTGGCTCGGGCGAGGCGCCGTCATCGCGCGCCGGCGCGGTCGCGCCGGGACCGCGCCGGCTTGACACTTTGTGCGAGGCGAGGATTACACTTCCACCCGTCGTTAGACAACTGACGACGTCGCGCCTGGTCCCCCCCTGGAGCGGCGTCTCTGCAGGGGGAGTACGTGGGGCAGGTCATCGTCAGCGGTCTAGCCGCCGGGAGCACCTTCGCCCTGCTGGCCCTGGCGCTCGTGCTCGTCTTCAAGGCGACCAACGTACCGAACTTCGCGCAGGCCGAGATGGGCCTGCTGCCGGCATTCATCACCTGGCAGCTCATGACGACGTTCCACGTCGGCTACGCGCTCGGCGTGCTCGCTGGGATCGCGTCGGGGGTCGTCATCGCCGTCGTGATCGAGCGGTCCTGCATCCGGCCGATCCTCGCGCACTCCGAGAGCGCGAGCGTCATGATGACGATCGGCCTCTTCTTCGTCCTGAACAGCATCAGCGGCCTCGTCTGGGACTCGGCCCCTCGGATCATCGCCGCGCCCTTCGGCTCGCTCTACCGAGTTGCCGGCACTACCATCACCGAGGAGCAGGTCGTCGCCATCGGCGTCGGCGTCGTCGTCGTGGTGGTGATGAGCTGGTTCTTCCGGACGCACCTCGGCTCGCAGATGCGCGCCCTCGCCGAGGACCGCGTGACGCCGCGGCTCGTCGGCGTGAACCCGAACCGGGTCTTCCTCGTCGCCTGGGCGATCGCCGGTGCGCTGTCGGCGATCGCGCTGCTGCTCGCGACCCAGTCGACCGTCCTGAACGACCAGTCCGGGGTCGCGATCATCCTCGACGGCTTCGTCGCCGCGACCCTCGGCGGCTTCAACTCGCTGCTCGGCGCCTTCGTCGGCGGCCTCGTGCTCGGTGTGCTCACGAACCTCGCCGGCACCTACGTGTCGACCTCCGGCGCCTCGGCGGTCGCGCTCCTCATCGTCTTCCTCGTCCTCATGGCGCGCCCACGCGGCCTGTTCGGCCAGGCGCGGGCGCGGGAGGTCTGATGGCGGGCCCCGGACGCGCGCGCGCGGCCTGCGCCGGGGCGCGCGAGGACGGGCGCTCGTGACGCCGTCGCTGCGCGCGCTCGGTGCGAGGAGCCGGGGGGTGCGGTGGCAGTGGTCGGCGGCAGCCGCCGCGCTCGTCGCGCTCTTCGCTGCAGCGGCGGTCTTCCCCCACGTAGCGAACGGCTACGAGCTGTTCGTCGGGACCGAGATCGCCATCTTCGCGATCGCCTGCCTCGGGCTCACGGTGGCGATCGGCTGGTCGGGTCAGGTCGTGCTGGCCCAGACCGGATTCTTCGGGATCGGCGCGTACGGCACGAACTACCTCTTCGAGCACCACGTTCCCTGGGTCGTCTCCGTTCTCGCCATCTCCTTGCTGTGCGCGCTGTGCGGGATGGTGGTCGGGTTCCCGGCCGCGCGGCTTCGCGGCTTCTACCTTGCCATCGCCACGCTGGCCTTCGCCGAGCTCCTCGACCAGCTGTTCAACAACGCGACGGCGATCACTGGCGGGCCGGTCGGCATGGCGGTCGTGCCGTTCCGGCTCTGGAGCCTCGGCGTGAACGTTGGGCTGTGGTACCTGTCGTTCGTCGTCCTCGTCGCGACCGTCGTCGTCCTCAACCACCTCGGCCGGAGCCGGCTCGGGCGCTGCCTGCGGGCGGTGCGCGACGCCGAGGTCGCCACCGGGTCGCTCGGCCTGTCGGCGACCCAGCTCAAGGTCGTCGCCTTCGTGATCAGCGCCCTGCTCGGCTCGATCGCCGGCTCCCTCTACGGTCAGGCGCTCACCTTCCTCTCGCCGGACGCCTTCAGCCTCAACCTCGTCATCGAGTTCCTCGTCGTCGTCTTCATCGGCGGCGTCGACAAGCTCTCCGGTGCCATCGTGGGGGCCGCCTTCCTCGTGCTCATCCAGGAGGCGCTCCAGAGCTTCGGGGCCTACCAGCGGCTCATCTTCGGGGTCGCGCTCGTCCTCGTCGTCCGCTTCCTGCCCGGCGGCCTCGTCTCGCTCGTCCCGTTGGTCCGGGCGCGCTGGCGTTCCCGGCGCTCTCGTCCGGAGCCGGCCGCGCCCCAGCCCGTGGAGGTGTCCGCCGCGTGAGCGACGAGCACCTCCTCAGTGTGCGCGGCGTGAGCGTGTCGTTCGGTGGCGTCGACGTGCTCCACGGCGTCGACCTCGGTGCCGACGCCGGGTTCACCGGCCTCATCGGCCCGAACGGTGCCGGCAAGACGACCCTCTTCAACGTCATCACCGGCTACGTGCGGCCGAGGGCGGGAGAGGTGTACCTCGACGGCGTCGCCCTGCACGGCAAGGACGCCTACCAGGTTGCCCGCCTCGGCGTGGCGCGCACCTTCCAGACGCCGAAGCTCGTCGGGGAGATGGCGGTCCTCGACAACGCGATGCTCGGCATCGACGGGCGCGCGGGCGCCCGCCGGCTCGGGCGGTCCTTCGGCACGCGCCGCAGCGAGCGGGCGACACGCGCCGAGGCAGCCGAGCTGCTCGAGCGGTTCGGCCTCGGCCGGCACCTGCGCGTGCCGGCCGGCATGCTCTCCCTCGGGAGCCAGAAGATCATCGAGGTGGCCCGCGCCCTGCTCGCACGGCCCCGGCTCCTGCTCCTCGACGAGCCGGCGGCGGGGCTGAGTGGGCCCGACGTCGAGGCCCTCGCTCGCCCGCTCGCCGAGTTCGCGAGCTCGGGGCTCGCCATCTTGATCGTCGAGCACGACCTCGAGCTCGTGAAGCGGCTCTGCCCGACGGTCGTCGTCCTCGAGTTCGGCACCGTCCTCGCGGCCGGCGCGCCCGAGGAGGTCACGAGGCGCAAGGAGGTCGTCGCGGCCTACCTCGGCGGTGAGACGTGACGGCGATGCTGCAGGTCCGAGGCGTCGAGGCCGGGTACGGGCGCGTCCAGGTGCTGCGGGGCGTGTCGCTCGAGGTCGCCGAGGGCGAGATCGTCGCCGTGCTCGGGGCGAACGGCGCCGGCAAGACGACGACGCTACGCGCGATCTCCGGCGTGGTCCCGGCCTGGCGCGGGGAGATCTCCTTCCTCGGCCGCCGCCTCACGAGAGAGCCACCCGAGGCGCGCGCCGCGCTCGGCCTCGGTCACGTTCCCGAGGGGCGGGGCATCCTCGCCTCGCTCACGGTCGAGGAGAACCTCATGCTCGGCCGCCACCTGCGGCGCGAGCGCCGCGGCGTCCTGGAGCGCGATCGCGACCGACTCCTCGACCTCTTCCCGGCGCTGCGCCGCCGGCTCGGCTTGCCAGCGTCGTCGCTGTCGGGCGGCGAGCAGCAGATGCTGGCCCTCGCGCGCGCCCTGCTGTGCCGACCGAAGCTGCTCATGGTCGACGAGATGTCCTTCGGGCTCGCCCCGATCGTCGTGAACCAGCTGTTCGACCTCGTACGCCAGCTGCGCGAGGAGGGGACGACGTTCCTCGTGGTCGAGCAGCAGGCGGGGGTGCTCGCGATCTGCGACCGGACCTACGTCTTGAGCGGTGGGGTCACCGAGACGGAGGAGACCCTCGGCAGGGCGGTCAGCCGCGAGGACCTCGTGCGTTCGTACCTCGGCGCGCGGGCGTGACCGAGGACGGGGCCGGTGCAGCGAGCCGGCCGGGTTGAAGGGGGGAAGCCCAGCGAGGAGACGGAGCATGCAGTCAGTGAGGTGCAAGAACCAGACGTGCGGCGCGGGCACGGCCCGCGCGAAGAGGGGAGTGAGCGCAATGAACGGGTCGTTGAGACGCAGGCTCGGGAAGGTGGGCGTCGCCGCGCTCTTGGCCGCGGCCATGGTCGCGCCGTCGGCACTGACGGCCGCGGCGAGCCCGCGCGCGAAGGCGCGCTACTCGCAGGGCGCGAGCGCGAAGGAGATCCTCGTCGGGTCCACCATGCCGCTCACCGGCGGCGCGGCCGTGGCCGGCGAGCAGTTCCGCGCCGGCATGCTCGCCGCCATCCAGGAGGTGAACGCGCACGGCGGCATCAACGGCCGCAAGATCGTGCCGACGATCCTCGACGATGGCTTCCAGCCGGCGCGCTCGGTCGCGAACATCCTCCGGCTCACCGAGCAGGACAAGGTCTTCGTCATCGACACGCCGGTCGGATCGGCCGAGATTCCGGGCAGCTACCCGCTCGTCAAGCAGACCGGGATCCCGATGTTCGGCCCGTACCTGCCGCCCGACCCGAACCTGCGGTCGGTCTTCCTGCTCGCGACGCCGCACGTCGCGCAGGCGCGCGTCATCATGGACTGGCTGGCGACGCAGAAGGTGAAGGGGAAGCGGGTCACGCGCGTCGCCTTCCTCGGCCAGCAGAACGACTACGGCGAGGCGGTCCTCCACGGCATGCAGCAGCAGGCCGGGGTCGACAAGCTGAAGATCGTCGCCGTCGGCTACACCCAGACGAACAGCACCGACATCAGCTCGGCGGTGCTCGCCGTGAAGGCGGCGAACCCGCAGGCGGTCGTGCTCGCCACCGACAACACCCAGTCGATCCTCGCCCTCCAGCAGGCGCAGCAGCTCGGCTGGCACCCGCTCTTCGTCGGCGACTCCTCGGCGGCCAATACCGGCACGCCCGTGGTCGTCCAACCTGCGGGGTCGGCCGCCAAGGGGCTCTACGGCGCGCTCGTCGCCGCGCTCCCGACCGGCAACTCGAAGGCGCTTCGCGTGTACCGGGCCGCGGTGAACAAGATCGACCCCAGCGCGACGTCGTCCGCCTACGCGCTGCAGGCCTACGCGCAGAACCTGATCCTCTTCGAGATCCTGCGGCGCATGGGCAACGACCTCACCTGGGCGAACTTCATCAAGACGGCGCAGTCGCTCAAGCACTACGACACGGGCCTCCTGCCGCCGATCTCCTTCGGGAACCTGCCCGGCGGCCACACGGGCTCTCACGGCGCCGCCATCGCCGAGTGGACCGGGTCGGCCTGGAAGATCGTCCAGAACTTCCGCAACCCGAAGAACAAGCGCTAGGAGGGGTCGAAGCGCTGGCGCGCCTGGCCCCCGGCTCGCCGCCGGGGGCCGGGTCGCGCGCCCGGCCTCGGCTCGGTCACCGGCGACCGGAGGCGCCGCTGCGGCTGCGCAGCCGGCCGACGCCACGCAGCGTCCGGCGGACCCCGGCGCGCACCCTCGGGTGCGCGAGGACGTAGCCCGTCGCCGCCTGGCGCGGGGCGCGCCAGGCCCGTCGGACGAGCGCCTCGAGGCAGCGGCGCTCGACGGCGCCGGCGAAGACGTCGTAGCGGGTCGTCGCGAGCGTGGCCTTGTATGGCTCGTCGCCCGGGCCGAGGTCGACCTCGCGCAGCCCGAGCGCGGCGGCGTCCTCGATCACGTGGTACCAGCGCAGCGTGCCCGGCGAGTAGCGCCCGAAGGCCGGGTCGTAGGCGTTGAACCAGGTGGCGAGGACGGCGTCCGAGCAGAGGGAGAAGTCGACGGCGATGACGGTGTCCCCTGCCGACAAGGTGGAGAGCCGGCCGCTCAGGTCGAGCTCGCCGGTCGCCGCGAGGAGCTCGACGAGCTCGACGACCCAGCGCCTGGCGAGGGGGTCGGGCCAGCCGCTGCGCCGGTACTGCGCGGACTTCCAGCGGACGAGCAGGGCGAGCGCGGTGGGGTCGCGGATCCCGCCTCGGAAGACGGCTGCGCCGTGGTGCTCGGCGAGGCGGCTCCGGCGCCTCTCGGCCTCCCGCAGGGCGTGCGCGTGCTCGAGGGTCGCGCGCTCGAGGTAGGCGTCGTAGCCGCCGGAGACGTCGACGGCATGGCCGGCGAGGACCCTCAGGCCCGCCGCCGTCGAGCGCTCGCCCGCCCGGAGGTGCTCGAACTCGATCGCGGCGAGGCCGCAACGGGCCAGCACTGCCGCGAGGTCGAGCGGCCGGCCCGGCGCCTGGACGACCGCCTCGATCCCCGCGAGGCGCGCCGCCAGGCCCGTCGCGATGCCGCCGCGGCGCACGGTCATCGGGACGAAGGCCACGATCGCTCCGTCCTCCTCGACGACCGCGACGCGCGTGCGGCGGTCGACGGCGTCGACCGCTCTGGCGAAGGTCGGCGAGCAGAAGGGGTTGGCGAGGTCGGGCGCGCTGGCCTGGAGCTTGTGCCAGGTCGCGACCTCCGACGCCCCGAGCTCGCCCGGGCGGAGCAGGCTCGCCTTCATGGTGCGTACGCCCGGCGCGCCGTGCGCCTGGAGCGTGCTGCGCCCGGCGCGTCCCGCGGCATGCGCCCCCTCCCGTGACGGCCGGCGCGACGTCTGCGCGCCCGCGCGGTACTTTCCCGGCGACGCGCGCCGCCATGCGCGGTGCTGGCGATCGCGCTCGTGGCGGGGCCCGCTGGCGCGCGCTAGCCGGCAGGCGGTCGCTGCGCGATGCCCCGGGCGAGGAGGAGGGCCTCGCGAGGATGGCGCCCGGCGCGCGCCGCGAGCCAGCAGGCGACGGGCGCCGCGGTGCGCTCGGAGGCGTGGGCGGCCGCGGCAGCGAGCGCGAGCAGGTCGTCGACCTCGTCGCCGGTCGGTGCCTCCGTCCCGAGCGCCTTGGCGAGGCGCGCCGTGAACTCGGCGGCGGTCATCCCCATCGTTCCCGCACCTCGCCCCCGCAGGTCCCTGCCGAGGGCGGCAGCATCCTAGCCGGGGCGTCCCGTGCCGTTTCGGGCGCGCGCGGCCGCGGGTAGGGAAGCGACGTGAAGGCCGGCGTTCGGCTCGTGACCGCTCGCTCGCCGTGGCGCGTCGCCGGGCCGCGCGGCGGCGCGCCACGCGCCTGTCGCCTCGTCCCGGCACCGTCCGGCCTCGCCGGCTCGCAGCGGTCCCGCGCTCCTCGCCAGCGGGAGCCGCCCGCCGCTCGCCGCCGGTCGTTGCCACCGGCAGCGAGCGCGCCGGCAGCCTCCACGGATCGGTCGGACCGAGAGGAGCAGGGCGGATGGAGCTGAGCAAGCAGACGTGGCGGGGAACCATGAAGCGGCAGTGCCGAGACCTGCTGGCCGGCCTCGGCCGCAGCGCCCGGGAGGTGGCGAGCTCGCTGGAGGCCGCCGGGGTGCGGGCGACGGCTCGCGACCCCGAGGGTTGTGCCGTCGCCGTGTACCTGCGGGCGATCCTCGGGGCCGACGAGCGCGTGCGCTCGCTGCAGGTGAGCGAGAGCAACGTCTTGATCCGGCCCTCCCCGCGCTGGCGCCTGGCCGTGGTGGTGCCGCTCCCCCAACCGGTGCGGGAGTTCATCGCCGCCTTCGATGCCGAGCGCTTCCCCACCCTCCTGCGGCGCGCCCGCCCGCCCGTCGCGCGCCAGCCCGTCGCCTAGGTCAGGCCAGCTGGACTGCCGCCGCCCCGGCCCGGCCGAGCCGGCCGGGGCGGCGGCTCAGGCCGGGCCTCGCGCCGAGGCCGGGCCGTCGAGCCGGGTGCGCTGGACGGCGTCCAGCGCGTCGCGCAGGCGGGAGATCCACGCCGCCTCGTTCTGGCGCACGAGCTCGACGCACCAGGCGAGCGCCTCGCTGCGGGAGCTCGCGACGCCGGCCTCGACGAGGGTGTCGAGGACCTGGCGCTGGGGGAGGCCGAGGCGCGTCATGACCGGGATCCCGGCCGACGTGAACAGCACGCTCAGCCCGCCGGCGCGCGCCCCCCACGAGAGCTTGCGACCGAACCGCTCCTGCGCGGCGCGTGCGAGGCGCAGCCGCTGCTCTCTGGTCTGCTCGCGGAAGCGCTCGATGCGCTCGCGCTCGCCGGAGGCTCCCGTCGTACCCTCGTCGTCGGGCAGGGTCCCGACGACGAGGATCTCGTAGTCGTCGACGGTCACTGCCGGCTCGCCGACGAACCAGCTGGCGTCGAGGCTCTCGGCGAGCCACGCGGCGATCTGGGCGCGCGCTTCGGGCGTCGTCGCCGAGCGTCCCCGGCGGTCGAGGTTGAGCGTCCAGTTCCTGCGGCCCCGCTCGGCACCGCCCGGGGGTGCTCGCATGGCTCCATCTTTGTGGACGGCCGCGTGCTGTCAAGTCCGCTGCGAGGCGCCCCGGGACGGTACGCTGCGACTCGTGGCCGACGACTCGGCGAGCCTCGAGCTCGCCTGCCCGCGCTGTGGCGAGCTCGTGCGGGAGCGCTTCTACGGGCCCTGCCGCCGGTGCCGGGACGAGCTCGCGGCCAGCCTGGCCCGGCCGGCGCACGCCGCGGAGCGCGTCGAGTACGTGCCGAGGGCGAACGTCGTCGCGAACCACGTGGCGACGAAGGACTAGCGGCCGAGGCCGGGCGTGGTGACGGCGACCGAGGCGGGGGTCGCGCCGGGCGACCGGGCGTTCCACGTCGAGGTGCACGGGATCGACCACATCCCCGAGTCCGAGCGCTGGGCGACGCCGCGGCACCTGTTCTGGATGTGGGCGGGGGCGAGCTTCCAGATCGAGTACTTCGTCTACGGCGTCATCTTGATGGCGTTCTTCGGCCTCAGCTTCGTCCAGGCCGTCGTGCTCATCGTCGTCGGCAACGCCTCGTTCCTCCTCCTCGGCCTGACGAGCCTGCAAGGTCCCGACGCGGGGACGACGGCCATGACGATCACGCGCGCCAGCTACGGGCCGAACGGCGCGCGCGTCCCGACGCTGTTCAACTGGCTCACGCAGGTCGGCTTCGAGACCGAGGGCCTCGTCCTCGTCGTCTACGCAGCGGAGGTCCTCGCACGCAAGGCGGGCTTCGCCCCCGGCACGCCGGCGAAGGTCGCCTTCATCCTCCTCGCCGTGCTCGCCCAGCTCACCTTGCCGCTGCTCGGGCACGCCACGATCGTGCGGACGCTGCGCGCCCTCACGGTGCCCTTCGTCGTCCTCTTCGCGATCCTCGCCGGCCTCACCCTCGGGAAGGCCCACACGGGCGTGGTGGCGCACGGCGCCGACTGGCGGGGGCTGAGCGTCGGCCTCGCCTTCACGATCGCGCTCGCGGGCCTCGGGTGGACCGAGAACGGCAACGACTACTCGCGCTACCTGCCGCGCCGTGCGAGCAAACCTGCGATCGTCGGCTGGGTCTTCCTCGGGACCGCCCTCCCCGAGATCCTCGTCATGACGCTCGGCGCGGCGGTCGGCACCTACGCGTCGGCGATCGCCACCGGGGAGAACCCGTTTGCCGCCTTCCTCTCCCCCCACGTCGTCGCCACGGGGTTCGTCGTACCGCTCCTCGTCGTGGCCATCTTGCAGCTGTTCGCGATCAACAGCCTCGACCTGTACTCCTCGGGCGTCACGCTCCAGACGCTCGGGCTGCGCGTCCGGCGCTGGCAGGCGGTGCTCGTCGACACCGTCATCGCCTGCGGCCTCACCGTCTACGCCGTGTTCGACTCCTCCTTCTCGACGCTGCTCAAGGACTTCGCCGACTGCGTCATCTGCTGGATCGCCCCGTGGATGGCGATCTTCCTCGTCGACTGGGCGCTGCGGCGCTTCCGCTACGCGCCGTCCGAGCTGCAGCGTCTGGACCCCGGCGGCCTCTACTACCGGCGAGGCGGCGTCCACTGGCCGGCGATCGTGGCGCAGGCCCTCGGCACCTTCGGCGCCGTCGAGGCGCTGTCGCAGACGTTCTTCGTGGGGCAGATCTCACGCTGGGTGGGCGCGGATCGCGCCGGCGTCTTCCCCGACTTCAGCATCTACATCGGCGTTGCCGTGGCCGCCGTGACCTACCTCGTGCTCGCCTGGCGCCGCCTCTCGGTCGAGGCCCGCCGGCAGGAGGAGCTGGCGCCGTCCCCCGAGGGGCTGTCCGCCCAGCTGACCGGCACCCGGACCTGAGCTCGCGTCAGGTCACCGGGAGGGCCGTGCCCGCGTCCGGCGACCCGCCGTCCCAGTCCTCGACGAGCGCGCCCGTCGCGTCGCGGCGGAATACGGGGACCGCCCCGAGGCTGCGCACGAGGTCGGCATCGGTGCCGAGCACGTCTCGCCAGCGCGCCGCCTCCGTCATGAGCGCCCCGATGGCGACCGGCTCGGCCCCGACCCGCCGGAGCAGCGAGAGCGCCGCCTGGGCGGAGGCACCGGTCGAGATGACGTCGTCGACGAGGGCGACGCGACGCCCTTCGACCGCGTGGACGCGCGCTCGGTCGAACAGGAGCCGCTGGGTGGCGCTCGTCGTGATGGACCGGACGGGCTCGGCGATGGCGTCGGCGAGGTGGATCTTCGGCGTCTTCTGCAAGATGAGGTAGTCGTCGAGTCCGAGCGCGCGCGTGATCTCGATCGCGAGGGGGATCCCCATGGTCGCGACCGAGGCGACGATGTCCACCCCGAGGGGCGCGAGCAGCTCGGCGAGCTCCTCGCCGGCTCGAGCGCTGAAGCGCACGCCGTGATCGACCGTGATGAGGAGCGCGATGGCGAGCCCGTCGGCGATCTCGACGACCGGCAGGTCGACGACCTGGGAGCCGATGCGCGCCTGGTACCTGCCGGCCGGGGTGACCACGGGGCGCGATGCTGCCCGTTCGGGCTCTCGCCCGCAAGGCGGCTCGCTCAGCGCGGCGGGGGGCCGAAGAGGCGGTCGCCCGGGTCGCCGAGGCCGGGGACGACGAAGCCACGCTCGTCGAGCTCGGGGTCGACCGCGGCGCAGGCGACGAGCACCTTCGGGTGGCGCTCGTGGAAGGCCGCGAGGCCCGGGCGCGAGGCGATGATGCTCAGGACGATCGGGCTCGGCGCCGAGCGCGCCTCGAGCATGGTGCAGACCTCACTCACCGAGCCGCCCGTCGCGATGACCGGGTGGCACACGACGACGCGCCGGTGGGCGAGGTTCGAGGGGAGGGAGTCGAGGTATACCTCGGGGCGCAGCGTCTCGGGGTCCCGTCGGATGCCGACGTGCGCCACCTCGCTGCGCGCCACGAGCGTGAGGAGCGCATCGACCATCCCGAGGCCGGCGCGCAGCACCGGGACGAAGAGGACGGTCTCGGCGAGCACGCGGCAGGAGGCGTAGCTCGCCACCGGCGTCGACACGAGGCGCTCCCGGGTGGCGAGGTCGTGCAGCGCCTCGTAGGCGACGAGGGCGGCGATCTCGCCGAGGCGCTGGCGGAAGACCGCCGCGTCGGTGGCGGCGTCGCGCACCAGCGCGAGCCGGTCCGCGACGCAGGGGTGCTCGACGACGAGGACGTTGGGTGCCTGCACCTGCCCATCTTGGCCGCTCGCGGCCATCGCCTGCCGGCGCACGGCGCTCTCGGCGAGCTCACAGGAAGAGCCGAGCCGCACCACAGGATCGCCTCGTATCGTCCCGCCGGGCTCGGATGGGAGGTTGCGATGCCCTCGTTCTCCTACGCCTGGAGCGAGCTGCGCCGGCGCCTCGGGCGCACGCTCGTGACCGCGCTCGGCCTGGCGGCCGGCGTCGGCCTCGTCATGGGGATCATCGGCGTCTCCGAGGGGCTCGGTGCGGCCCAGGCGAGCGTCCTGTCGCCACTCGGCTCGGTCGGCACGGGCATCATCGTGACGAGGACGATCGCCGCGACGACCTCGACGAGCGCCTCGTCGGGCCAGGCCTCCCCCTCGTCAGGGCCGCCGGGCGGCGGTCCGGGCTTCTTCGCCCGCGGGGTCGCCGGCGCGGCGGAGAATCGGCGCAGCGAGGCGACGCTGCTCAACAACAACGCGTCGGTCCTCACGGACCTCGCCAAGCTCGGCAAGCCGGGGACGCGCTTCACGCACGACTTCTTCCTGCCCGGCACGCTCATCACCTTCCCGAGCGTGGCCGTGAACGACGTCCGCGACCTCGCGGGGGTCACCTCGGCGGTCGGCGCGCTCTCCCTCCAGGCCCTGCACGAGACCGGGACCGTGCCCCGCATCGTCGCCTCCGTGCGGACCGGCGGTCAGACGATCAGCACCACGGTCCGCCCGCCGGCCCTCACGCGCGCGCAGCGCGCCCAGCAGTTCGCCTGCCTCGAGAGCGCCGGCCTGTTCAACGCGATCCGCCAGGTACCGCCCGGGCCGGGCGGCCCGAGCGGGCGCGGCGTGCGGCGGTTCTTCTCGATCAGCGACCTCGCCTCGAACCCGAAGTTCGCCAAGTGCTTCTCGGCAGCCGAGCGCGCCTACATCGAGAAGGTGGTCGTGCCCGAGCAGACGATCCGGGAGGTCCTCAACCCCCCGACGACGAACACCACGACGAGCTCCTACACCGTCGCGGGCGTCGACCCGACGAGCCCCGGCCTCGTCGAGCGGGCCCAGCTCGTCTCGGGGCACTGGTTCTCCTCGCACCCGGCCGACGAGGTCCTCGTCGACGCCGCCTACGCGAGCAGCCACCACCTGCGCGCCGGCCAGTCGGTCACGATCAACGGGCGGGCCTTCGAGATCGCGGGCCTCGTCAACCCGGCGCTCACGAACGACGTCGCCGACTTCTACTTCGACCTCGCGACGCTGCAGCAGCTGTCGTCGGCGAAGGGCTTCGTCAACGAGATCCTCGTGTCCGTGGCGAGCTCCTCGCAGGTGGCTCGTGTCGCGGCCGCGATCCACAAGATGCTGCCGGGGGCCACGGTGCTCACCGCGAAGCAGCTCGCCAACCAGGTGAGCGGCAGCCTCGCCAACGCGCACAAGCTGGCGAACGACCTCGGCGGCGCGCTCGCCGTCGTCGTCCTGCTCGCCGCCTTCCTCATCGCGGTGCTCCTCACGCTCTCGAGCGTGACCAAGCGCGTGCGCGAGATCGGCTCGCTGCGGGCGATCGGCTGGACCCGCGGGGCGGTCGTGCGCCAGCTCATGGCCGAGAACCTCGGCATCGGCGTCGTCGGCGGCCTCCTCGGCCTCGGGATCGGGGCGCTCATCTGCGCCGTGATCGGGGCGATCGGGCCGGGGCTGTCGGTCACCTCGACCGGGCTCGCCGTGGGCGCGTCGCAGGTCGGCAGCCTCGTCGGCCAGGCGACGACGAGCACCGTTACGAACGTCGTCCACCTGAGCGCCCCGGTCCGGGCCGGGACGATCGGCCTGGCCTTCGCCGGCGCCCTCGTCGGCGGGCTCGTGGCCGGCACGGCCGGGGGGTGGCGTGCCGCGCGCCTCGCGCCGGCCGTGGCGATGCGGGACCTCGGATGAGCGAAAGGACGCAGATGCACGAGATCACCGGCGACGCGACGGCGATCCCGAGGGCCGTGCCCGGCGCGCCCCTCTACGAGCTGGCCGGCGTCGAGCGCACGTACGCGAAGGGGGGGGTCGCCGTCCGCGCGCTTCGCGGTATCGACCTCACGATCGAGGCCGGCGAGACGCTCGCGCTCGAGGGCCCGAGCGGCTCGGGCAAGACGACCCTGCTCCAGCTGCTCGGAGCGCTCGACCACCCGAGCGCCGGGACGATCCGCCTGGACGGGCGGGACCTGTCGCAGCTGCCCGACCGAGAGCTCACGAAGGTCCGGAGCGACGAGATCGGGTTCGTCTTCCAGCAGTTCAACCTCATCCCGACCCTCACCGCCGAGGAGAACGTCGCGATCGCGATGGTTCCGGCGGGCATCGGGCGCGACGAGCGACGGCGCAGGTCGGCCGAGCTGCTCGAGCGGGTCGGCCTCGGCCACCGCCTCGGGCACCTCCCCTCGTCGCTGTCGGGCGGCGAGCAGCAGCGCGTCGCGATAGCGCGCGCCCTCGCCAACCACCCGAAGGTCGTGATCGCCGACGAGCCGACGGGCAACCTCGACTCGGAGACCGCCCGAGGCGTCCTCGGTCTGCTCGACGAGCTGCACGAGAGCTTCGGGGTCACCCTCGTGATCGCGACGCACGACGAGGAGGTCGCGGCGCGCGCGAGCCGCCGCCTGCGCATGCGCGACGGCGCGATCGTCGAGGACGGCGCTCGCTAGCGCTCGCAGCTCGCGGCGCGACCGGCCACCGCCGCGCGACCGCGCAGCAGGTCGGCCGCGCGCTCGGCGATCGCCACCGTCGCCGCGTGCGTGTGGCCCCGCGGGATCGCCGGGATGACGGAGGCGTCGACGACCCGGAGATGCTCGACGCCGCGCACCCGCAGCTCGGGGTCGACGACCGCGGCTGCGTCGCGGCCCATCCGGCACGTCCCGACGGGGTGGTAGAGGGTCTGGGCGTAGCGGTGGACGGCCTCGCGCACCACGTCGTCGTCCGCGAGGCTCCCGCCGGGCTGCACGAGAGGTCCGAGCACCGAGGCGAGCGGCGGCTGGCGGGCGATGGCGAGGCAGCGGCGTACGCCGGCGGCGAGCGTCCTCGCGTCCGCACCGGCGGGGTCGGAGAGGTAGCGGGGGTCGACGACAGGCGGGCGGTCGGGGTCGGGCGAGGCGATGGTCACCTCGCCGAGGGAGGCGGGCGTGAGCAGGACGGCGGCGAGCGTCACGCCGTCGCGCCTCGGCAGGCTGCGCCCCTCGTCGAGGAAGAGCACCGGCGCGAACAGCAGCTCGAGGTCCGGCAGGCGGAGCGTCTCGTCGCTGCGCACGAAGCCGTAGCCCTCGCAGATGTTCGACGTGAGCGGGCCGCGGCGCGCGAGCAGGTACCCGGCGAGAGCGCGCGGCGAGGTCGCCGCGGCGAGCGTCTCCACGCCCTCGGTCGCGTACGCGAGCCCGGCGACGAGGTGGTCCTGGAGGTGCTGGCCCACCCCCGGCGAGGGCGCGACGAGGTCGATGCCGAGGCGGGCGCACGTCGCCGGTGGGCCGACGCCCGAGCACAGGAGCAGCTGCGGCGATCCGATCGTCCCCGCGGCGAGGATGACCTCGGCGGCCGCCTCGGCGACGTGGAGCGACCGCCCCCGCCGGTAGACGACGCCGGTGGCACGTCGGCCGTCGAAGGTGATCCGCCGGCAGTGCGCCTCGGTGCGCACGACGAGGTTCGGGCGCCGCCGTGCCGGGCGCAGGTAGGCGGTCGCCGCGCTCACGCGCCGCCCGGCGCGCTGGTTGACGAGGGCGAGCGCGACCCCCTCCTCCTCCCCGGCGTTTCGGTGGCCGTTCGCCGGGATGCCCGCTGCACGCGCGGCGCGCAGCCAGGCGAGGGTGAGGGGGCTCGGATCGCGCTGGCGCGAGACGGGGAGCGGGCCGGAACGCCCGAAGCGCGCGTCGTGGTCGCTCGCGTCCTCGGTGTCCTCGGCGCGCCGGAGGTAGGGGAGGAGCGAGTCGTAGGACCAGGCCGGGCCCGCTTCCTCCGCCCAGCGGTCGTAGTCGTCGGCGAAGCCGCGGACCCACATCATCGCGTTCATCGCCGAGGACCCGCCGAGCATGCGCCCGCGCGGCCAGAAGATCTCGCGGCCCGCGACCTGGGGCTGGGGGGTCGTCCGGTAGGCCCAGTCGAGCGGTCCGCCGAAGAGCCGGGGGAACGCGGCGGGGATGGAGACGAAGGGGTGGCGGCCGGGCGGGCCGGCCTCGAGCAGCAGGACCGAGGTGCGGCGGTCCTCGCTGAGGCGCGCGGCGAGGACGCAGCCCGCGGAGCCGCCGCCCACGACCACGTAGTCGAAGCACTCCATGCCCCTCACCTCGCCCTCGCGGCGCGGTCAGACTAGGCGGGAGCGGCGTCCGCCGCCGGGGAAGGGAGGAGCCGTCGAGCGCGTCGAGCTGCGCATCGAGACCGGGACGCGCCTCGTCCACGACCTCACGGGGCCGATCGGCGCGTTCCTCGCCGGCCGCGGCGACGGGCTGTGCAACGTGTTCGTCCCGCACGCGACGGCGGGGCTCGCCCTGATCGAGACGGGTGCCGGGAGCGAGGAGGACCTCGCCGCCGCGATCGAGCGGCTGCTGCCGCGCTCGGCTCCCTACCGGCACCGCCACGGCCATCCGGGCCACGGCGCCGACCACCTCCTCCCGGCGCTCCTCGCGCCGTCGCTCACGCTGCCGGTCGAGGCAGGACGGCCGCTGCTCGGCACGTGGCAGTCGGTCGTCCTGGTCGACCCCAACGCCGACAACCGCCTCCGGCGGGTCGTCCTCAGCTACCTCGGCGGCTGACCGGCGTGCCCGGCGCGCGCCGGCGCGCGCCGATCGCCCCGGTGGCCGGCGTCCGGCGGCGAGTAGCCTCGGCGGCCGATGCGGGTAGGCCAGGTGCGCTCGTGAGCGTTCGCTTCGTCGTGATCGGCGCGGGGCCCGCCGGGGTCGAGGCCGCCGCGACCGGCGCCCGGCTCGGTGCGGACGTCACCCTCGTCGAGCGCGAGGTGGTCGGCGGGGCCGCCAACCTGCGGGACTGCATTCCCTCGAAGGCCATGATCGCCACCGGGGCGGTGCTCGACACCCTGCGGCGCAGCGCAGGCCTCGGCCTGTCGATCCCCGGCACCGCCGCACCCGACCTCGGGCGCCTGCGCGAGCGGATCCGGCGCATCTCCGAGCGCCTGGCCACCTCGATGGCCGACCAGCTCGAGAGCCAGGGCGTGCGCCTCGTGCGCGGCGTCGCCCGCCTCGTCGGCCCGCACGCCGTGGCCCTCAGCACCGGCGAGGAGCCGGGGCGAGACGAGCAGGTGGTCGAGGCCGACGCCGTCCTGCTCGCCACCGGCTCGCGCCCGCGCGTCCCCGAGTGGGCGCAGGTCGACGGCGACCGGGTGCTCACGACGCGCCAGGCGTACCCGCCGAGGACGATCCCCGAGCACCTCGTCGTCGTGGGATCGGGGGTGACCGGGGTCGAGTTCGTCCACATGTTCCGCTCGCTCGGCTCGAAGGTCACCCTCCTCGTCTCCCGCCAGCAGGTGCTGCCGCAGAAGGACCCCGAGGTGGCCGCCGCCCTCGAGGCCGACTTCCTCGAGAGCGGCGTGCGCCTCGTGAAGGGGGCGCGAGCGTGCGCCCTCGAACGGACCGGGCGCGGCGTCGCGGTGCGCTGCGAGGACGGTCGGCAGGTCGAGGGCAGCCACGTCCTCCTCGCCGTCGGCTCCGTTCCCTCCTCGGAGGGGCTCGGCCTCGAGTCCGCCGGCGTCGCGCTGAGCGAGGGCGGGTACGTCCCCGTGAACCACCACTGCCAGTCGAACGTCCCGCACATCTACGCGGCCGGCGACCTGTCCGGGCGCCTCCAGCTCGCGTCGGTGGCCGCGATGCAGGGGCGCAAGGTCGCCGAGCACGTGATGGGCCTGCACACGCGAGAGCATCGGCACCTCGACTACGACAAGGCGGCCTCGGCGATCTTCACCGAGCCCGAGATCGCCGACGTGGGCCTCGCCGAGGCGGAGGCCTTCGCCCTCGGGCGCAAGATCCGGGTGACGAAGGTCCCCTTCGCGACGAACGCCCGCGCCGTGATCGACGGCGACCCCCGCGGCTTCGTGAAGATCGTGTCGGACCCAGCGACTGGCGTCGTCCTCGGCGGCTCGATCGTCGGGACGCGTGCCGCCGAGCTGATCAGCGTGATCGCCCTGGCGGTGACGGCGCACCTGCGCGTCGACGACATCGCGGAGAGCCTCTTCGTGCACCCCGCCCTCGCCGAGGCGCTGGCCGCCGCGGCCGAGTAGCTCCTGGCCTCTCGTCGCGCCCGGGCGCGTCGAGTACCATCACGTGCAGTGTCGCGCGAGCGGCGCGCCCGTACGCGGACGGCGGACGCGCCAAGCCGAGGCAGGCGCCAGCCGTTAGACGCGTCGCGCCCGGGCAGCGCCCAGGAGCTCCTCGGGCTGCAGCGCCTCGCCGGCAACGCGGCGGTCGCCCGGGCGCTCGAGCCGGGCGGCCGTCTGAGCAGCGTCGTCGCGAGCGCGGCGCACGAGGCACCGGCAGGTCCCGCCCTGCACGTCGACCCGGTCGAAGAGCGCGAGGCGGACGTGGTCGCGGACCGCGCCGTCGAGCACCTCGGCGCCCGCGCGCTCGCCCCGCCCGTGCGCGCCGGTGCCCTCTCGCCAGCGCTGCGAGCAGCGGTCGCCGCGGTCGCCCCCGGTGCCGAGCTCGCAGCGTCGCTCCCGGTGCGCGCCGACGACGCCGCTGCGGACGCGCTCGGCGCTCGCGCCTTCACCGACGGCCGGGTCGTGACCGTCGGGGCCGGCGAGCTCGACGATCCGCTCGAAGCGCACCGCCTGCTGGCCCACGAGGCCGTCCACGCCGGCCGCCACGGCGCCGCGCTCGAGGCGAGCGGCGCGGTGGCCCCGAAGCTGCGTGGGACGCGCGAGGCGCTCGAGGCGCAGGGGGGCGGGCGGACGTCGGGCCTGCTGCGGCGTTCGATCGGGTCGCTCACGAACTGGGACAAGATCCTCCTCGCGGTCGGCGCCTACGAGCACCTCGAGGAGGAGGTCCTCCGGCGGGGCAACCCGAGCCGGGAGGAGCTCATGGCCCTCCGGGCACCGCTCGCCGAGCAGCTCGGCAAGATCGAGGCCGCCTGCCTCGCCTGGCAGCGGGCGAACCCCGACACGGCGCCGCGCCGGGTCGACGAGGAGGGGCGCGCCGAGCGCGACCCGCGCACGAAGGTCGGGCGACGCCAGGCGATCGCGATGCTGCTCCCGCGCGTCCGACTCGAGATGAAGGACCTGCAGAGCGGCGCGTGGGTCCGGACGCTCGGCCTGTCGGACACGAAGCTCGTCGGCCAGGGTGGCGAGTCCTCCGGGCAGAAGAACACGGTCCGGGAGCTGCGCTACTCGACCGAGAGCGGCGAGTTCTCCGGGTACTTCAAGGCGGAGAAGGGCTTCGCCGGCGACATCGAGGGGCACGAGCTCGACGTCGGGATCAGCCAGATCGATCCGAACTACGGCGCGCGCGCCGTCGCGATGTACCGCATCGACCAGCTGCTCGACGCGAACGTGACGGCACGCGCCGAGTTCGCCGTGCACGACGGCCAGCTCGGGACCGTGCTCGAGAAGGCGAAGGGCGTGCGAGCCACCGACGCCAACTTCGGCCTCACCGACGAGCACGCCAGGCGCCTCGGGCCGGGCGCGATCTCCGTGCAGGACCCGGTGCTGCAGCGGGCGCTCTCCAAGCTGCAGGTGCTCGACGCCATCTGCGGGCAGCTCGACCGCCACCAGGGGAACTGGTTCGTGAACACCGACGAGTCCGGCCGGGTCACCGGCGTGACCGGGATCGACCTCGACATGGCCTTCGGCGAGCGGATGCGCTCGCCCGACGAGCGCTTCGGCGAGAACTACCTCGGGATGACCGACCAGGTCGACGAGGAGTTCGGCCGGCGCATCCTCGCGCTCAAGCCGAGCGAGATCCGCGACGCCATCACCGGCCTGCTCAGCGAGAGCGAGGTCGAGGCGACCGTGGCGCGCTTCACCTCGGTCCAGGAGAAGATCCGCCAGCTCGACGAGAAGGGCCAGCTCGTCGGCCGCTGGGACGCGAAGACCGCCTTCGAGGGCCGCACGCACGAGTCGACGTTCCGTTCCGGCCACCGCTCCTACGAGAGCCAGATCTCGGGCAGCGCGATCGTCTCGGCCCTCCAGGCCCAGCAACAGCGCGCCCGGGCGATGACGAGCGGCGACCTCGAGGGGCTGCCCGACCGCTACCGCGCCTACCTGCGCGAGCTGCCCGAGCCGACCTCCAGCGGGATCCTGCAGACCCTCGCGTACCTGCTCGGCGGATCGCTCTACAAGCCCCTCGTCTGGAGCGGCGCGCTGCTCCCGGAGGACTTCGAGCTGGTCACCCAGCAGCTGCTCGACGGCCTGCTCGGCGACTCCGGCCTGATGGCGCGCTGCGAGGTGGCCGTGCAGGAGTTCTCGGGCGGAGGGTCGACCTTCGTGCCGGTGGACGCGATCCTCGAGCCACGGGCCAAGGAGCTCGTCGCCGAGCTGGCGGCGAAGCTCCGGCCGCGCGAGAAGGTGCCCGCCTGACGCCCGGCGCCTGGGACGGCTGCGGAGCGGGCGGGCTCGGTCTGCCCGAGCCACCGGCACCGCTCGCGGCGCTCGTCCGGCGGCTCGGCCCCGATCGGTGGGGGACGCGCCTCGCCCGCGGGGCGCTGCGCCACGTCGGTGCCTTCGAGCAGGAGTTCCTCGACGAGCGCCACCCAGGCGACTACGTGCTCGCCGCGATCGCCGACGTCGCCGCCGGGCTCCCAGCCGTCTGCTACCTCCTCGCCTACGGCCGGCTCGGGCTCTTCGTCCAGGTCGACGGGCGCGAGGGCCGCTCCCGGCGAGGGCTCGAGGACGCCGCCGACCTCCAGGAGCGCGCGCTGGCGGCCTTCGCGCAGGACCGGCTGCCGCCGCCCGGCCGCCTCGTCGTCGCCGACAGCTTCGTCGGCGTCCGCCGCTGGCGCTGGACCGGCGATCCGCCCGACGGCGGCCTCGAGGGCCTCGCCGGGGCGCTCGACTGGCTCGCCGACCCCGTCGTCCGGGCCTGACGGCGGCGGGCCGGCGTCCTCAGGACCCGCCACGACGCCGAGGGGCCGCCCGCAGCCTTCGGCCGAGCTCGAGCGCGCGGCGGGCGGCCTCGAGGTCGGTGCGCCGCGGCCCCTCGCCGGCTCCGGGCACCTCGAGGAGCCCGGGCAGGCCATCGAGCGCCGGGTGGCTGATGAGCAGGCCGAGCGCCTCGAGGCCGATGTGCCCCTCGCCGAGGTTGGCGTGGCGGTCGCGGTTCGCGCCGAGCGCCACCTTCGAGTCGTTGAGGTGCACGCACGCGAGGCGCCCGAGCAGGTCGGCACGCCGCAGGCCGGCGACGACCTCGTCGGCCTCCTCGCGGTCGCGAAAGGCGACGCCCGAGGCGAACAGGTGCTGGGTGTCGAGGCAGACGCCGAGCCGCTCGTCGCCGCCGGCGGCGTCGAGGATCGCCGCGAGCTCGCCGAGGCTCCGCCCGACGGTGCCGCCCGCGCCCGCCGTGTTCTCGACGAGCAGCGGGCAGCCCTCGCCGCCGAGGCGAGCGGCCGCCATGTCGAGGGCGGCGACGAGCTCTCGGCCGACGCGGGCGCGCGCCGCGTCGAAGCCAGCTCCCCGGTGGCTCCCGACGTGGACGACGACGCCGGCGGCGCCGAGCTCGCTCGCCGCGACGAGCTCGCCGGCGAGGCGCTCGCGCGAGCGGGCCCGCAGGGCGTCGTCGCCGGTCGCGAGGTTGATGAGGTAGGCGGCGTGGACGAAGGTGGCCTCGACGACGGTGCTCTCGTGCGCCGCCTCCCGGTAGGCGTGGAGGGCCTCCGGCCGGTGCGCGGCCTGCGCCCAGACACGTGGGCTGGCGGCGAAGAGCTGGACCGCCTGGGCGCCGAGCGCCTCGGCACGCTCAAGGGCGGCGAGCAGTCCGCCGGCGGTGCGAACGTGGGCGCCGAGGAGCACCGCCCGACGGTAGCGAGTAGGCGGGGTCCGCGCCCGAGCGGCGCTCGCGTAACGTGGGGAGGTGGCGCGCAAGTTCTTCATCCGCACCTTCGGCTGCCAGATGAACGAGCACGACTCCGAGCGCATCGCGGCCGATCTCACCGCCGGGGGGCTCGAGCGCACCGAGTCGCTCGCGGAGGCCGACGTCGTCGTGCTCAACACGTGCTGCGTGCGAGAGAACGCCGACAACAGGCTCTACGGCCACCTCGGGCAGCTGAAGGCGTTGCGGGCCGCGCGCCCCGGTCTGCAGATCGCGGTCGGCGGCTGCCTGGCCCAGAAGGATCGCGAGGCCATCGTGGCGCGCGCCCCGCACGTCGACGCCGTCTTCGGCACGCACAACGTCGGCCGAGCCGCCGCGCTCCTCGACGAGGCGCGCCGTGTGCGCCGGCCGGTGGTCGAGGTGCTCGACGCGCCCGTCGACGACGAGGCGGCCTTCCCGAGCGCGATGGCGGTGCGCCCGGACCTCGCCTACGCGGCGTGGGTGACGATCCAGGTCGGCTGCGACAATTCCTGCGCGTTCTGCATCGTGCCGGCGGTGCGCGGGCCCGAGCGGAGTCGTCCCTTCGGCGAGCTCGTCGCCGAGGTGGAGCGCCTGGCTCGCGCTGGCACCGTCGAGGTCACCCTGCTCGGCCAGAACGTCAACTCCTACGGCCGGGACCTCACGGCGGCCCTCCGGCGCGCCGGGGCCGCGCCGGAGCGGCGGGCCTTCCTCGCCGGCGAGGCCTGGGCCGGCGAGGAGCGGGCGCGCCCGCGCCCGCTCTTCGCCGACCTGCTGCGCGCCGTCGGTGCGATCGAGGGGATCCGGCGCGTCCGCTTCACGAGCCCGCACCCGAAGGACCTGCGCCCGGAGACCATCGCGGCGATGGCCGAGACGCCGGCGGTGTGCGAGCAGCTCCACCTCCCGCTCCAGTCGGGAAGCGACCGCGTGCTCGCCGCGATGCGCCGGGGCTACACCGCCGAGCGCTACCTCGCGCGCCTCGCCGAGGCGCGCCGCGCCGTGCCGGACCTCGCCGTGACGACCGACCTCATCGTCGGGTTCCCCGGCGAGACCGAGGTGGACTTCGAGGCCACGCTCGAGGCGGTCGTCGAGGCGCGCTTCGACAGCGCCTACACCTTCGTCTTCTCCCCCCGCCCCGGGACGCGGGCCGCGGCGATGGTGGACGACTTCGTCGACGAGGACGTCGTCGCGGACCGCTTCGCCAGGCTCAAGGTGGTCGTCGAGCGCCAGGCGCTCGAGGCCAACCGCGCGCGCGTCGGCCGGGTCGAGGAGGTGCTCGTCGAGGGCCCGTCGCGCAAGGACCCGGCGGTGCTCGCCGGCAGGACGCGCCAGAACAAGCTCGTGCACTTCGCGCCCGGCCGGGCGGCCCTCGCACCCGGCAGCTTCGCCGAGGTGCGGGTCGTCGCCGCAGCCCCCCACCACCTGCTCGGCGAGCTCGTCGCCGCGGGCGCCGACGGCGCTCGCGCGCGCCGGCGCTCGATCCCGGTCGGCGTCGGCTAGGGCGGCGAGGACCTCGCAGGACCCGGCCGTAGACTGTGGTGGTGCCGCTGTCGAGCCCGTCCGCGCCAGCCCGGTCGAGGCGCGTCCGAGTGGAGCGAGGCGCGCCTCGCGCCGCCTCGCCGGACACGAGGCGGCTCGTGGCGTGCCCGCGGGCGGGGGAGCGGTGAACCTCTTCGGGCGCGTCCTTCGCGCCGGTGAGGGGAAGAAGCTGCGCAGCCTGGCTGAGGTCGTGCCGCTCATCAACGCCCTCGAGCCGGAGGTCGAGGCGCTGAGCGACGACGAGCTCGCGCACATGACCGTCTCGTTCCGGGAGCGCCTGGCGGCTGGTGAGGACCTCAACGACCTGCTCGTCGAGGCCTTCGCCGTCGTGCGCGAGGCGGCGCGGCGCACGATCGGCCAGCGTCACTTCGACGTCCAGCTGATGGGCGGGATGGCGCTCCACTTCGGCTGGATCGCCGAGATGCGCACCGGCGAGGGCAAGACCCTCGTCTCGACCCTGCCCGCGTACCTCAACGCGCTGAGCGGCAAGGGCGTGCACATCGTCACGGTGAACGACTACCTGGCTCGGCGCGACGCGGAGTGGATGGGCCAGATCTTCCGCTTCCTCGGCCTGACCGTCGGCCTCGTCGTGCCCGAGGTGGACGACTTCGAAGCCAAGCGCGCCGCCTACCGGGCCGACATCACCTACGGGACGAACACCGAGTTCGGCTTCGACTACCTGCGCGACAACATGGCCGTCGACCTCGGGCAGATGGTCCAGCGCGGCCACCACTACGCCATCGTCGACGAGGTCGACTCGATCCTCATCGACGAGGCGCGCACGCCCCTCATCATCTCCGGGCCGAGCGAGGACTCGACGCGCCTGTACTACCAGTTCGCGAGCATCGTCCGGACCCTCCGGCGTGACGAGGACTACGAGGTCGACGAGGAGAAGCGCACGGTCGTGCCGACCGAGTCCGGCATCGCGAAGGTGGAGCGGCAGCTCGGCGTGGACAACCTCTACGACGCCGTCTCGGTCAACTACGTCCACCAGCTCAGCAAGGCGCTCGAGGCGAAGGAGCTGTACAAGCGGGACAAGGACTACATCGTCGCCGACGGGGAGGTGAAGATCGTCGACGAGTTCACCGGGCGCATCCTCGAGGGCCGGCGCTGGTCCGACGGGTTGCACCAGGCCATCGAGGCCAAGGAGCGCGTCCGCATCCTCGAGGAGAACCACACCTGGGCGACGATCACCCTCCAGAACTACTTCCGCATGTACGAGAAGCTCGCGGGCATGACGGGCACCGCCGAGACCGAAGCCGCGGAGTTCGCCTCGACCTACGGCCTCCAGGTCGTGCCGATCCCGACCAACAAGCCGATGATCCGCGTCGACCACCCCGACCTCGTCTTCAAGACCGAGGAGGCCAAGTTCGCCGCGATCGTGGCGGACATCGCCGAGCGCTACGAGCGGGGCCAGCCCGTCCTCGTCGGCACCGCCTCGGTCGAGAAGTCCGAGCACCTCTCGCGCCTGCTCGACAAGCAGGGCATCCCGCACACCGTCCTCAACGCGAAGCAGCACGCCAAGGAGGCCGCAATCGTCGCGCAGGCCGGCCGGCTGCACGCGGTGACGGTCGCGACGAACATGGCTGGGCGGGGCGTCGACATCCTGCTCGGCGGCAACCCCGAGGGCCTGGCGCGCCAGGCGCTGCTCGCCGAGGGCCTCGACCCGGCGAGCGAGGCGGGTGCGGCACGCCTCGCCGAGCTCGAGGCGCACTACCGGGAGACCTGCGCGGCCGAGGCCGCCGAGGTGGTCGCGCTCGGCGGCCTGTACGTCCTCGGCTCGGAGCGCCACGAGAGCCGCCGGATCGACAACCAGCTGCGCGGCCGGGCGGGTCGTCAGGGGGACCCGGGCGAGAGCCGCTTCTACCTCTCCCTCGAGGACGAGCTGATGCGCCTGTTCGCGTCGGGCGCGATGAGCTGGGTGATGGACCGGGCGCTGCCCGAGGACGTGCCGATCGAGGCGCGCATGGTCACGCGGGCCATCGAGCGCGCCCAGAACACGGTCGAGGCGAAGAACGCGGAGATCCGCAAGGACGTCCTCAAGTACGACGAGGTGATGAACGAGCAGCGCAAGGTGATCTACGAGCGCCGCATGCAGATCCTCCAGGGGGAGGACCTGCGCGAGTACACGCTCGAGCTGCTGCGCTCGGCGCTCGGCGCGCTCGTCGACAGCGCCTGCCCCTCGAGCTTCGCCGAGGAGTGGGACCTCGAGCGCCTCGTCGCCGAGCTCGCCCAGTACTACCCGAGCCAGTTCACCGTGGAGGACCTCGAGCAGGCCGAGACGCTCGAGCAGCTGCGGGAGAGCATCGTGGCGGACGCCGTCGAGTACTACGAGCGGCGCGAGGCCGAGCTGCCCGGCGGCCCGGACACCGCCCGCCAGCTCGAGCGCCAGATCATGCTCCAGATCATCGACCAGCGCTGGCGCCAGCACCTCGCGGAGATGGACCATCTGCGCGAGGGGATCCACCTGCGCGGGCTCGCGCAGACCGATCCGCTCGTGGCCTGGCAGCAGGAGGGCTACGAGCTCTTCGGCAGGCTCATGGACGCGATCGACGACGACTACCTGCGCTACGTGATGCACGTCCAGGTGCTCGTCGAGGAGGAGGCCGCGCCCGACTACCGGCAGGCGACGTTCGAGGCCGCGCAGGACCCGGTCGCCGGCTTCGCCGCCCCGGCGGACGCGAAGGCGCCGCCGTCGGTGGGCGCCGCGCCGGACCGAGGCGCCAGCACGCTCGCGCCGCCCCAGCGCGCGGCCGCCCTCGCGCCGGCGAGCCGCCTCGTCGGCGTACCCAGGGCGAAGATCGGCCGCAACGAGCCGTGCTGGTGCGGGAGCGGGCGCAAGTACAAGCTCTGCCACGGCGCGACCTGAGGTGCCGGCGATGAGCGCGCCCGGCGTCGGCGGCGCCGGGGTCGAGCGGGGAGAGCTCGCGGACGAGCTGGCCGAGCTCGCCGGCCGCCTCGAGGCCGCCGAGGCCTACCTGCACCTCGACAGGCTGCGGGCTCGGCACAGCGAGCTCGAGGCGCAGCTCGCCGACCCCGGCCTGTGGGAGGAGCCCGAACGCGCCCGGCGCCTCAGCGCCGAGTACGGGCGCGTGCGGTCCGACCTCGAGGAGCTCGAGCGGCTGCGCCGGAGCCTCACCGAGGCTCGCGAGCTGCACGACCTCGCGCTCGAGGAGGGCGAGGAGGCGCTGGAGGCGCTGCGGCCCGAGCTTCGCGAGGCGCTCGACGGCGTGCGCGCCGCCCTCGAGGAGCTCGAGCTGCGGAGCCTGTTCGCCGGCGAGTACGACGAGCGCGACGCGGTCTGCGAGATCCACGCCGGGGCCGGCGGCACCGACGCCCAGGACTGGGCCGAGATGCTCCTGCGGATGTACCTGCGCTGGGCGGAGCGGCACGGCTTCGGGGTCGAGCTCGACGAGGTGTCCCCCGGCCAGGAGGCGGGCATCCTGTCGGCGACCTTCATCGTGCGCGGCCGCCACGCCTACGGCCTGCTCGCCGCCGAGCGCGGGGTGCATCGCCTCGTGCGCATGTCGCCGTTCGACTCCCAGCACCGGCGCCAGACGAGCTTCGCCTCCCTCGAGGCGACGCCGTTCCTCGAGGACGCCGGCGACGAGGTCGAGATCGACGAGCGGGACCTGCGCGTCGACACCTACCGCTCCTCGGGCGCGGGCGGCCAGCACGTCAACGTCACCGACTCGGCGGTGCGCATCACGCACCTGCCCACCGGGATCGTCGTCTCCTGCCAGAACGAGCGGAGCCAGCACCAGAACAAGGCCCGGGCGCTCCAGATCCTCGCCGCCAAGCTCGCCGAGCGGCAGCGAGCCGAGCGGCGCGCCGAGCTGAGCGCGCTGGCTGGTCCCCAGGCGAAGGTCGAGTGGGGCAACCAGATCCGCTCGTACGTCCTCGCTCCCTACCAGCTCGTCAAGGACCTGCGCACCGGCGAGGAGACCGGCAACGTCGAGGCTGTCCTCGACGGCGACCTCGACCGCTTCATGGTCTCCTACCTGCGCTGGCGCCGCGGCGGCGGGGCGGAGCAGCCCGGCTAGCCGAACGCCGCAGGCCTTCGACTGGCGAGTTGCGGCTGCGGGATCGCGCCGCTTCCTCGGCTCGGGCGGGTGATCTCGAGCCTGCGGTGACGGGTTGGCCAGCGACGGCCCCGCCTCGAGGGGTCGAATCCGTCCCTGGCGACGCGCTCGGGCGCGCGTCGACCAACGAGTGCCGGCTGCCAGGCGCCTGGCGGTGGCCAGGGGAGCGTTCGATGCGTCGGACGGCGCCGAGCACCACGTCGGCGGCCGGCCAGCCGTCGATGACGGGCGCGACCTCCCAGGGTGTCTGCGGGACGCGTCGGCCAGGAGCGTGGAAGAGGGCCCGTCGCAACGCCTCGGGCCTCGCGTCGCGCCAGGTGCCGTCCGCGGAGCGGGGCTGGAAGCACCGCACGAGATCGGCTGCAGGGACGCCGATCTTCATCCAGGCAGCGTCTGCCTCGAAGGAGGTGACTGGGAAGCGGCAGCGCTCGGAGTCTGCAGCCGGCGCAGGAGCTGCTCGGCGCGGGCGTGGGCTCGGTGGTGACGACGAGGTCCCTCGGGTCGGCTTCCCCGCTCGGTGCGCAGGCCCCAGGAGCCGTGATCGAGGGAGGGGAAGAGGCGGCGCTGGCGACCGGGGTGCAGGAGGTGCACGCAGGACGGTCAGGCGCGTGCCGTCTGGGAGGTCGGCGTCGGAGGAGCGCGAGGCGAGCTCGGCCGCCGCACGCTCGAGGATGCTCGGGTACGGGCAGCTCAGGAGCCGGCGTCGCCAGGGTGCGCTCGCCTGTTCTGGGCCTACCTCGGTCGGTGCCGCTCACCTGCTCCGCCCCGCCCTGCGGCCACCTCGGGATCGACGACCGCTGCCGCTGCCGTCGTCACCGCCAGGTCGAAAGTTACACTCGCGTACTTATTGGCAGGGCCCCTCGTCGGCGATGCTTTGTCCACGTCTGTCACGGGTTTGTCATGTCGCGTCGGCTAGGGTTTGGCGGGTCGTCGCGGCGCACGCGCTGGAATGGCGCCGCGGGCGGCACGGTGACAAGAACGTGCAAGTCGTCGCACCTACCGAGGTGGGCAGCTGAGCCGTCTCAGCGGCTCGACCCGAGGAAGAGGACGATGATCCGGTTCGAGAACGTCACGAAGGCCTACCGGGGTGGCGAGCCGGCGCTCCGGGACGTCTCGCTCGAGATCCAGCGGGGCGAGTTCGTCTTCCTCGTGGGTCCCTCCGGCTCCGGGAAGACCACCTGCCTCAAGCTGCTGCTGCGGGAGGAGACGCCCGACGAGGGGGCGATCTGGGTCGCGGGCCGCAACATCGGCGAGCTCTCGCACTGGCGGGTTCCCTACCTGCGGCGCAACATCGGGTGCGTCTTCCAGGACTTCCGCCTGCTGCCGAACAAGACCGTGGCCGAGAACGTCGCCTTCGCCCTCGAGGTGATCGGGCGTCCCCGCAGCGTCATCTCGACGCAGGTCGCCCAGGTGCTCGAGCTCGTGGGCCTCGGCGAGAAGTCGGCCCGCATGCCCGACGAGCTCTCGGGGGGCGAGCAGCAGCGCGTCGCGATCGCGCGGGCGTTCGTCAACCGGCCGCTCGTCCTCCTCGCCGACGAGCCGACGGGCAACCTCGACCCGGCGACGAGCGAGGGGATCATGCGCCTCCTCGACCGCATCAACCGCACGGGGACGACCGTCGTCATGGCGACCCACGACGTCGGCATCGTCGACGCCATGCGACGGCGCGTCGTCGAGCTCGAGCGCGGGCGGGTCGTGCGCGACCAGCTGCGCGGCGTCTACGGTGCCGACGCGCCGAGCACCTCGCGGGGGATCCCCGCGGTGTCGCTCCTCGCCCCGGGTGCCGGCGGCTCGAGCGCGGGCGAGCGCGCCGCCTCGCCGTCGTCCACCGGTCGCGTCGCCGCGCTGCGGGCGCGCCGCGGCGTCCGGCAGGTGTGATGGGCGTCTCGCTCGACTACGTCGCCAAGGAGACGGCGACGAACCTGTGGCGCAACCGCATGATGGCGCTCGCCGCCATCTTGACCGTCGCCGTGTCCCTCTCGCTCGTCGGGACGGCCCTCCTGCTGCGCCAGGCCGTCAACCGCCAGATCGGCCAGTTCGGCAGCAACGTGAGCCTGCAGATCTTCATGAACGCCGACGCGACGCCCCAGCAGGTGGCGAGCGTCCGCTCGCTCATCGAGCAGACGCCGCAGATCACTCACTTCACCTACCTCGACCACGCGGCGTCGTACGCCCAGGCGAAGCGCATCCTCGCGAGCTCGCCGACCGCGCTCGAGGCGCTCACGCCGGCGACGACGCCGACGGTCTTCGACTGCCAGCTGAAGAGCCCGGACGAGGCGCCGACGGTCGCGGCGATCTTCAAGGGCTACCCGGGCGTGTACGCCACGCCGTTCCCCGCGCAGAGCATCCGCGTGCTCCAGCAGGTGACGAACGTGCTGCAGGCGATCCTCCTCGCCATCGCGATCGTCCTGCTCGTCTCCTCGTCCGTGCTGATCCTGAACGCCATCCGCGTGGCGATCTTCGCCCGCCGGCGCGAGATCGGCGTCATGAAGCTCGTCGGGGCGACGAACTGGTTCATCCGGGTCCCCTTCATGCTCGAGGGGCTCGTGCAGGGGCTGTTCGGCGCCGTCGTGGCGGTCGGCATCGTGCTGCTCTCGAACGTCGGCGTCGGCTACCTGATCCGCCACTACCACGTCACCGTGCTCGGCTCGAGCGTGCTTCCCGCCTCGGACCTCGCCGTCACCGAGCTCGTCGTCGTGGCGATCGGTCTCGTCGTCGGCGTCGCGGGGTCCTCGGTCGCGATCCGGCGCTTCCTCGACGTCTGAGGCGGCCGACCCTGGGGGCGACCGGGCCCGGGCGGGCGCTCGCGGCCATCGACACCTGGGGGGCCGGGTCCGCCGCCGCCGCGCTCGTCGACCCCTCCGGGATCGTCGAGGCCCACGGCGACCTCGGCCGGCCCTTCGCGCTCGCCTCGGTGACGAAGCTCCTCAGCGCCTACGCCGCGCTCGTCGCGCTCGAGGAGGGCATCGTCCGGCTGGACGACGAGGCCGGCCCGCCGGGCGCCACGCTCGAGCACCTGCTCAGCCACGCCTCGGGACTGTCCTTCGCCGACCGCAACGTCGTCCTCGCCCGCCCTGGTGCGCGCCGCATCTACTCGAACGCCGGCTTCGAGGTGCTCGCCGAGCACCTCGCCGCCGCGGCTGGCATGCCCTTCTCCCGCTACCTCGCCGAGGCGGTGCTCGAGCCGCTCGGGCTCGCGACGACGCGCCTCGAGGGCTCGCCGGCGGCCGGCGCCCGCTCCAGCGCTGGCGACGTCGCCGCCTTCGCCGTCGAGCTGCTGGCACCGCGCCTCGTCGCACCCGAGACCCTCGGGCGCGCCGTCACGGTCGCCTTCCCGGGCCTCGCCGGCGTCCTGCCGGGCTTCGGTCGGATGGCACCGTGCGACTGGGGGCTCGGCTTCGAGCTTCGCGACGCGAAGGCGCCGCACTGGACCGCCCCCTCCTGCTCGCCGGGCACCTTCGGGCACTTCGGCCAGAGCGGCACGTTCTGCTGGGTGGACCCAGCGGCGCGCTGCGCGCTCGTCGTGCTCACCGACCGCCCCTTCGGCCCCTGGGCGAAGCGAGCGTGGCCGGCGCTCGGCGAGGCGGTGCTCGCCGGGCGCGGCGACTGACCGCCGGGTCGCGCCGAGGCACGCAAAGTAGACTCGCGCCCATGGCGTCGGCGCCCCCGTCGAGGCGATGAAGGGCGTCCTCCTCGCCGGCGGGACCGGCAGCCGGCTGCACCCGCTCACGCGCATCACGAACAAGCACCTGCTGCCGATCTACGACCGCCCGATGATCTCCTACGCGGTCGAGGCGCTCGTCAAGGCCGGGATCACCGAGCTCATGGTGGTCACCGGGGGCACCCACGCCGGCGAGTTCCTGCGCCTGCTCTCGAACGGGGAGGACCACGGCGTCGACCGGCTCTGCTACGCCTACCAGGAGCGGCCCGGGGGCATCGCCGAGGCGCTCGGGCTCGCCGAGCGCTTCGTCGGGGACGACCTCGTCCTCGTGATGCTCGCCGACAACGTGTTCGGCGCGTCGATCCGGCCCGTCGTCGAGGCCTTCGGCCGCCAGGGAAAGGGTGCCCGGATCGTCCTCGCGCGCGTCGAGGAGCCCGAGCACCTCCGCCACCTCGGCGTGCCGGAGCTCGGCCCGGACGGCAGCGTCGTGCGCATCGTCGAGAAGCCGCACGACCCGCCGAGCCCCTACTGCGTGACGGGCCTCTACTGCTACGACCCCTCGGTCTTCTCGGTGATCGCGACCCTCGAGCCCTCCGGGCGCGGCGAGCTCGAGATCACCGACGTGAACAACCACTACGTCGCCGCGGGACAGATGTCCTACGACGTCTACGAGGGCTTCTGGGGCGACGCCGGCGAGTCGATCGACGCCTACTACGCCGTCAACGACCACGTCCGGCGCTACGGGGCCAACCTGGGCTGAGGGCGCGACCGGCGTAGGGATCGGGCCGCCGAAGCCGCGCCGGGCGCCAGGCGCTCGGGGTCAGGGCGATGCCCCGTGGGTAGGCCTCGAAGAGCCAGCGCCCGACGCGGCGCGCGAGGGCGCGGCTCGCCCCACACCCGTGGACGACGGCACCCACGAGGCGGGGGTGCGCCATGAGCGAGGAGCAGGCGGCGGCGACGGTCTGGTCGCGCCGGAGCGTGCGCGCGAGCGCCGCCTCGTAGCGGCGGGCGACCGCGGCCGGGTCCGCGGAGCCGGGCCCGGCGATCGCCGCCGCCGCGAGCGTGCCCGTCTCGAGCGCCTGGGCGATGCCCTCGCCGGTGAACGGGTCGGCGGCGAAGGCGGCGTCGCCGGTGAACAGGACGCGCCCGTCGGCGGCGCAGACGCTGACGTCGCGGCGCGCCGGGATGGGCCAGGCGCGCGCCGGGGCCTCGAGGCGGGCGCGCGCGCCGAGCAGCGAGGTGACGAAGGGGCTGGCGAGCATCCGCTGCCAGGCGGCGGCGAGGTCGCGGCCCCGCCGGCCGGGCCCGAGCGGGGCGCAGACGCCGAGGTTCACGCTCGCCGCGCCGACCGGGAAGGACCAGCCGTAGCCAGGGAGGAGCTCCTCGTCGAACCACACCCACCACTGCCGGGCGGCCTCGGGGCCGACGTCTCGCGCGTAGGCGCGAAAGGCGAGCCAGCCCTCTTCGGGCCCGCCGGCGGTCGTGTCGCGCCCGAGGGCCCGCCGAACGGCCGAGCGCGCCCCGTCCGCCGCGACGAGGTAGGCGGCGCGCGCCGTGAGGCCGCCGTCGAGGGCCGCCTCGAGGAGCCCGCCGCCGGGCGACAGCGCACGAAAGGCGCGCGCCTCGAGGACGCGCGCCCCGGCGGCTCGGGCGAGGTCGAGGAGGCGGGCGTCGAGGTCGCCGCGCCGGGCGACGGCCGCGGGGACACCGCTGCCGTCCCCGAGCGGCAGCGTCGCGACGCGCCCGGACGGGGAGCGCAGCGCCAGCTCGCGAGCGGGCGTGAACGAAGCGACGTCGGCGGGGTCGAGCCCGAGCTCCTCGAGGCGGTAGAGCGCGCCGGTCGTGAGGCCGTCCCCGCAGGTCTTGTCCCGGGGAAAGCGCGCCCGGTCGACGAGGAGCACGTCCCGCCCGGCACGCGCGAGGCCGATCGCCGCCGCGCAGCCGGCCGGCCCGGCGCCGACGACGAGCACGTCGGCAGCGAGCGCGCCCGGCGGACCGCCCTCACCCATCGCGGCGCCCTCGCCGTCGGCGGCGCTGCGCGAGGGCGGCCTCGACGGCGCTCGCCACGTCTCGGTGGGCGAAGGCGAAGCCGTCCGCCTCGAGCCGGCGCGGCAGGACGCGCTGGCTCGCGAGCGCGACGTCGCGCGCGACGTCGCGCCCGAGGGCGAGCACGAGGAGGCCCCGGGGGACGGCGAGCACGGAGCGCCGGTGCAGCGCCGCGGCGAGCGCGGCCGTGAGCTCGGCGTTGCGGGCCGGCTCCGGCGCGGTCACGTTCACCGGGCCGGCGAGGTCCGGGCGCGTCGCGAGGTGGACGAGCGCCCCCACGGCGTCGTGCAGGGAGACGAAGCTCGTCCACTGCCGACCGCTCCCGAGGCGCGCGCCGAGCCCGAGCGAGAAGAGCGGGACGAGGCGCGCGAGCGCGCCGCCGTCGGGGCCGAGGACGACGCCGAGGCGGGCGTTCACGACCCGGATGCCCGCCTCCCGCGCCGGCGCGGCGGCGGCCTCCCAGGCGCGGCAGACCTCGGCCAGAAAGCCCGTGCCCGCGGCGCTCGACTCGTCGAGCACCTCGTCGCCTCGGTCGCCGTAGAAGCCGATGGCGGAGGCGCAGACGAAGGCGGTGCGGCGCGCCTCGCTCGCGGCGAGCGCGCGCGCGAGGACGTCGGTTGACACGACCCGGCTCGCGCGGATCCGCTCGCGCTTCGCCGGGCTCCAGCGCGTCGGCGTGATCGGCTCGCCGGCCAGGTGGAAGACGGCGTCGACGTCGGCGAGGCGCCCGTCGTCGAGGCCGGCGAGGTCGAGGCGCCGGCGGGCGAGGTCGAGGCCGACCTCGCCGGGGCCGGGCGAGGCGCGCACGATGCGCGCGACGTCCCAGCCCTCGGCACGCAGCCGGGCCTGGAGCGCGCGCCCGACGAACCCGCTCGCCCCGCTCACGAGCGCCCGCACGCCACCTCCCTCGCCGCTCGCCCAGCGGCCCTAGCCGGCGGGCGGCCCGCCGCGAAGGCGCGCCGCCGCCCCGACGAGGCGGCGCAGCGCGGCCTCGTCGGCCCCACCCTCGACGAGGGCGGCCACGAGCGCCTCGACCTCGCGCGCCGCCTCGGCGTCGACGCTCGCGCCGAGTTCGCTCGGCGTCTCGCCCACGGCCACGGCCACCATCAAGGCGACGATCGCCCCGCTCGAGACGCAGCCGAGGGCGATCACGCCGCCGAGGTGGTGCGTCGCCGCCGCGGCGATCATCCCGGCGATGGCGGCCGCGCTCGCCACCGCCACGACGCGGCGCACGATGGCGGCGAGGTTCGCGTCGACCCTGGCCACGTCATGCGACCCTACCTCGCCCGCCGGTAGGCTCGGAGCGATGCAGGGAGAACCCGCCCGGGAGCGCCGTCCGGCCGCGGCCTTCGAGGGCGCGCTCGGGATCAACGCCTGGTTCGTCGAGGACATGTACCGTGCGTACCTCGCCGACCCCTCGTCGGTGAGCGAGAGCTGGCGGGAGTTCTTCGCCGACTACCCGAGCCACATGCCCGGGGCGCCGCCCGCCCCTGCCCGCGCCGGCTACGCCACGCCGGGCGAGGAGGCGCCCGCGCCCGCACCGGCTCCCCCCGCCGCTCCCCCCGCTGCCGTCGCGCCGCTCGACGCCAGCCGGCCGTCCGCGACGGTGCTGCGCGGCGGCGCGGCGCGCCTCGTCGAGAACATGGAGCGCAGCCTCGCGGTCCCGACGGCGACGAGCGTCCACCCGGTGCCGGCGCGCCTGCTCGAGGCGAACCGCAACCTCGTCAACCAGCACCTGGCGCGCGCCTCGGGTGGCAAGGTGAGCTTCACCCACCTCATCGCCTGGGCGATCGTCCGGGCACTTCGCGACGTGCCCGCGCTCAACTCGAGCTTCGTCGCAGACGCCGACGGCACGGGGTCGCCGGGGGTCGTGCGCCACGAGCACGTCGGGCTCGGCATCGCCGTCGACCTCGAGCGCGCCGACGGGTCGCGGACCCTCGTCGTCCCGGTGCTCAAGGAGGCCGACCGGCTCGACTTCGCCGCCTTCCTCCACGGCTACGAGGACCTCGTGCGCCGCGCCCGGTCGGGGCGGCTGACCGTCGAGGACTTCGCCGGGGCGACGGTCTCCATCACGAACCCCGGCGTCCTCGGCACGACCCAGTCCGTGCCGCGCCTCATGGCCGGCCAGGGGGCGATCATCGGCATCGGCGCCCTCGGCTACCCCCCCGAGTACGCCGCGGCCGATCCGGCATCGCTCGCGGAGATCGGGATCGGCAAGGTCGTCACGCTCACCTCCACCTACGACCACCGGATCATCCAGGGGGCGGAGTCGGGGCGCTTCCTCCAGCGCGTCCACGAGCTGCTCGTCGGCGCCGATGGCTTCTACGACGACGTGTTCGCCGCGCTCGGCGTCGGCTGCGAGCCGGCGCGCTGGGCGCGCGACCGGCACCCGCTCACGCCGGGGCAGCGCGAGGCCACCCAGCTCGCCAAGGAGCAGGAGGTGCGCGCCCTCATCAACATGTACCGGGTGCGCGGCCACCTCATCGCCCACCTCGACCCGCTCGCGAGCGGCCCGCCGCCGCTGTTCAGCGACCTCGACCCGGCGAGCTACGGCCTCACCGTCTGGGACCTCGACCGCCCGTTCCACGTCGGCGGCCTCGCCGGCCACGACGTCCTCACCCTCCAGGAGATCCTCGACATCCTGCGCGACGCGTACTGCGGGACCGTCGGGGTGGAGTACATGCACATCCAGCACCCCGAGGAGAAGCGCTGGGTGCAGGAGATGGTCGAGGGGGTCCCGACCTCCCTCGGGCCCGACGAGCAGCGGCACATCCTCGCCCGCCTGAACGCCGCCGAGGCCTTCGAGCGCTTCCTGCACTCTCGCTACGTCGGACAGAAGCGCTTCGGCCTCGAGGGCGCCGAGTCGACGATCCCGTTCCTCGACGCCGTCCTCGAGGAGGCCGCCCGCTCCGGCGTCGTCGAGGCCGTCCTCGGCATGGCGCACCGCGGCCGGCTGAACGTGCTCGCCAACATCGTCGGGAAGGCCTACAGCGAGATCTTCGGCGAGTTCGAGGGCAACCTCGACCCCGAGACGGTCCAGGGGTCGGGGGACGTGAAGTACCACAAGGGCGCGGTCGGCAAGTGGGTGGGGCGGGACGGCATCTCGCTCCCGGTCACCCTCGCCTCCAACCCCTCGCACCTCGAGTCCGTCGACCCCGTCGTCGAGGGGATGGCTCGCGCCAAGCAGGACCGGATGCCCGCCCCCGCCGACTTCCCGGTGCTCCCCGTGCTCGTGCACGGCGACGCCGCGTTCGCCGGGCAGGGGGTCGTCGCCGAGACGCTCAACCTCTCGCTCCTCAAGGGCTACCGGACGGGCGGGACGATCCACCTCGTCATCAACAACCAGCTCGGCTTCACGACGCCGCCGACCGAGGCGCGCTCGTCGGTGTACGCGACCGACGTCGCGAAGATGGTCCAGTCGCCGATCTTCCACGTCAACGGCGACGACCCCGAGGCCTGCGTGCGCGTCGCCCGCCTCGCCGTCGCCTACCGCCAGCGCTTCCACAAGGACGTGGTCGTCGACCTCGTCTGCTACCGCCTGCACGGCCACAACGAGGGGGACGACCCGAGCTACACCCAGCCGCTCATGTACAAGCGGATCGAGGCGCACCGCTCGGTTCGCAAGCTCTACACCGAGACGCTCGTGAAGCGGGGCGACATCACCCTCGAGGAGGCCGAGCAGGCGCTCGCCGACTTCTCCGCGCGCCTCCAGCAGGCGCTCGACGAGACCCGGTCGGCCGCCCCGCCGCGCATCGACCGTCTGCCCGAGCGCCGACGCAGCGAGCTCCCGAGCCTCTCCTCGACGCCGACCGGCGTCGAGCGTGGGACGCTCGACCGCCTCGTCGAGCGGCTGCACGCCGTGCCGGACGGGTTCACGCTGCACCCCAAGCTCGCTCGGCACCTCGCCCAGCGCGTCGAGCAGTACCGAGGCGGCGAGGTCGACTTCAGCCTCGCGGAGGCGCTCGCCTTCGGCTCGCTCCTGCTCGAGGGCTACGACGTCCGCCTGACGGGCCAGGACACCCGGCGGGGCACCTTCTCGCAGCGGCACTCGGTGCTCGTCGACTACGAGACGGGCGAGGAGTACACGCCGCTCGAGCACCTCGAGGGGCTCGCGGCCGGGCGAACCGGGCGCTTCACGGTGCGCGACTCGCTCCTGTCCGAGTACGCCGCGCTCGGCTTCGAGTACGGCTACTCGGTCGAGGCTCGCGACGCGCTCGTCGCCTGGGAGGCCCAGTTCGGCGACTTCGCGAACGGGGCGCAGGTCATCATCGACAACTTCATCGTCGCCGCCGAGGAGAAGTGGGGCCAGCTCTCGGGCCTCGTCCTGCTCCTCCCGCACGGCTACGAGGGCCAGGGGCCGGAGCACTCCTCGGCGCGCCTCGAGCGCTTCCTCACCCTGGCGGCGGGCGACAACATCACGGTGGTCCAGCCCAGCACCGCCGCGCAGTACTTCCACCTGCTGCGCGCCCAGGTCCTGCGCAGCGCCGCCCGTCCGCTCGTCGTCATGACGCCGAAGTCCCTGCTGCGGGCGCGACCGGCGCGCTCGCGAGCCGACGAGCTCGTCGGAGGTGGCTGGCGCGAGGTGATCGACGACACCGGCGCGCCGGCGCGCGAGGCGCCCGAGACGGTGCGACGGGTCGTCGTGTGCAGCGGACGCATCGCCTACGACGCGCTCGGCCGCCGGGACGCGCTCGAGGCCGAGGGCGGCGCCGCGACCGCCGTCGTGCGCGTCGAGCAGCTCTACCCCTTCCCCGAGGCGGCGCTCGCCGCGGTGCTCGGCCGCTACGCGCGAGCCGAGGAGGTCGTCTGGCTGCAGGACGAGCCCGCCAACATGGGCGCGCGCACCTTCGTCGAGCCGCGGCTGCGCCGGCTCGCGCCCGCGGGTGCGACGCTGCGCTCGGTGAGCCGGGACGAGGCGGGCAGCCCGGCGACGGGAAGCCACGCCATCCACGCCCTCGAGCTCGAGCGCCTGCTCGCCGAGGCGGTCGGCGCGCTCGGGCGCTGAGGCCGACGAGTGCGCCCGCCGCCGGCTCCGGTGCGCCTGCTCGTCCCCGCTCGCGCATGACGGCGCACCACATCGTCGTCGACGGCTCGAACCTCGCCACCGAGGGGCGATCCCTGCCCAGCCTGGAGCAGCTCGAGCAGGCGGTCGCGGCGCTGCGCGAGGAGCTCCCCGACGCGCTCGTCACCGTGGTCGTCGACGCCACCTTCGCGCACCGCATCGACCCGGCCGAGCGCCCTCGCTTCGAGGAGGGGGCGCGCCGCGGCGAGTACGTGTCGCCGCCGGCCGGCGCGATCGGCCGCGGCGACGCGTTCCTGCTCAAGATCGCGCAGAAGGTGGACGGCACCGTCCTGTCGAACGACTCCTTCCAGGAGTTCCACGGCGAGCACCCCTGGCTCTTCGAGCGGGGGCGGCTGCTCGGCGCCTCGTTCGTGCCCGGCGTGGGCTGGATCTTCGTCCCGCGAACCCCCGTGCGCGGGCCGCGCAGCCGCGCCGCGCTGCGCGACGCGGCCCGTTCGCGCGAGGAGGTGGAGCAGGCGATCGCCGAGGCCACCCGAGAGGTCACCGTCGTCGAGGCGCCGAGCGACGGCGCCGAGGCGCGAAGCGCCCGTCGCCGCGCCCCGGCATCGTTCCAGGCGGTGAACGAACCGACGGCGTTCATCGCCTTCATCGCCGAGCACCGCCTCGGCGACCTGGTCGAGGGTGAGGTGGACAGCTTCACTTCGCACGGCGCCGTCGTCCGCTGCGGGGACGTTCGAGCCTACGTGCCGCTCGCGGGACTCGCCTCGCCACCGCCGCGCGCTGCCCGATCGGTGCTCCGCCGCGGCGAGCGCCGGACCTTCGCCCTCACGGCGCTCGACCCCCAGCGACGAGGCGTGGAGCTCGCCCTGCCCGAGGTCGCGGTCGTCTCGGGCCATCCGAGCGAGGAGACGGTCGAGGCGGAGCTGCGCATGGCGCGCTCGCTCGCGCGACCCGCGGGCACCGGGAGCGCCGGCGCGTCCCGGCGCCGCAAGACGGAAGCGACGGCTTCGCCGTCGGCCGAGCCGGTTCCGTCCGCCGAGCCGAGGTCGGCAGGCGACGCCGCTGCCGAGCACGCCGCCGCCGAGCCGGCACCAGTCGCCCCCGGCGCGACCGCAGCAGCAGAGCGCTCCTCGGCCCGACGCGCCCCGGCGAGGAGGGGAGCGAAGCGAGCGCTCGACCAGCAGGCCCCGCCGCAGGGCGCGCCGCCGTCGGACCTGGCGCCCGCGGCGGAGCCGACCGGCGGCAGCGGGGCGCGGCGGAGGCGGCGGTGAGCGCCGGCGGTTCGGCTCGACCGCCGGCGCCAGCCGAGCTCGTCCCCCACCGGCCGCCGTTCCTCCTCCTCACGGAGATCGTGTCGCTCGCGCCAGGTGAGACCGGGCGGGGGCGGTGGCGGCTTCGCGGCGACGAGGACTTCTTCGCCGGCCACTTCCCGGGACGCCCGACCCTGCCGGGGGTGCTCATGGTGGAGGCGCTGGCGCAGCTCGGGGCGGCGGTGGTCCTCGCGGACGACCGGTTCTCCGGGCACCTGCCCCTCTTCGGCGGCATCGACCGGGCCCGGTTCCGCCGTCAGGTCCTCCCGGGCGACGTCCTCGACCTCGAGGTGCGTCTCGCCCGCCTCTCGACGCGAGCGGGGAGGGGGCACGGCGTCGCGACGGTCGACGGCGAGCTCGCCTGCGAGGCAGACCTGCTCTTCGTCCTGGTACCGGCGTGACGCGACTGCGGCTGGCGACCTGGAACGTCAACTCCCTGCGCGCGCGCGTCCAGCGCGTCGAGGAGTGGCTGCGCCGCAGCGAGCCCGACGTCGTGTGCCTGCAGGAGACCAAGTGCGCCGACGACGCCTTCCCGGCCGAGGCCTTCGCGGCTCTCGGCTACGCGGCCGCGCACCACGGCAACGGGCCCTGGAACGGCGTCGCGATCCTCTCGCGCGTCGGCCTCGCCGGGGTGCGCGCCGGCTTCCTCGACGAGGCCCCCGGCGAGGTCGACGAGTGCCGCATCCTGTCGGCGACCTGCGGCTCGATCCGCGTCGTCAGCGTGTACGTGCCGAACGGCCGCGCCGTCGGCTCGCCGCAGTACGCCGCCAAGCTCGCCTGGCTCAGGCGGCTGCGCGCCGAGCTCGACGCGACAGCTCGGCCGGACGAGCTGCTGGCGCTCTGCGGCGACTTCAACGTCGCGCCGGAGGACCGGGACGTCTTCGACATCAGTCGGTTCGAGGGCATGACGCACGTCACCGGCCCGGAGCGTGCGGCGCTCGCCGAGGTGCTCGGCTGGGGCCTCGAGGACGTGACCCGCGCGTTCCATCCGGACGAGGTGGGCCCCTTCTCCTGGTGGGACTACCGCGGCGGCGCCTTCCACAAGGGAGAGGGGATGCGCATCGACCTCGCGCTGTGCTCCCGGCCGCTCGCGGCGCGGGCGGTGGGAGCCTTCGTCGATCGCGAGGCGCGCAAGAAGGGCTCGAAGGCCATCACCCAGCCGTCGGACCACGCGCCGGTCGTCGTCGACTTCGACCTCGCCTAGCGCTCGGCCGCCCTCGGCGACCTCGGGCGGGGCCTGCCCGCGGGCCGTTTCGCGCGACGGGACGGGCCGGCGCCGCTAAGGTCGTCGCCGTGCAGCTGCTCGGCGACGACGCCATCGCCGCCGCGCTCACCTCCCTGCGCTGGGAGCGCGACGGGGCAGAGCTCGTGAAGGTGGTGCGCCGCGACGACTTCGCGTCGGCCCTCGCCTTCGTGAACGAGGTCGGCCGGCTCGCCGAGCAGGCCGGACACCACCCCGACATCGAGATCCGCTGGAACACCGTGACGCTGCGGCTGTCGACGCACTCGCTCGGCGGCATCACCGACGCGGACCTCTCGCTCGCCCGTTCGATCGACGCGCTCGGCTGACGCGGGCCGATGCCCCCGTCCGGCCTCCCCTACGTCCCGGTCGACGCGCTCGCCGGCCGGGCCCACGTGGTCGTCGACGGCGCGCCACGCCCCGGCTCGGTCCTCGTCCTCTCGCACTGGCCGTCGACCCCGGCGCCCGCCGGCCTGCGCCGGGACCTCTCGGCGGAGATGGCCTTCGCCTGGCTCGCTCGCCACCCCCGGTGGCCCGCCTCGGCGGCCGCGGTGACGACGGACCACCTCGACGAGGACGGCCTCGCGGCGCTGCTCGCGCTCGTCGACCCCCCGGTCGCCCTCGCGCGCCGGCGCGCGCTCGTCGCGCTCGCCCGGGCGGGCGACTTCGGCGTCGTGGCCGACGCCGCAGCGGCGCGGCTGGTCTTCGCGGTCCGGGCCGTGATGGGCCGCGACGCGCCGTCCGGCGCACCGGGGTGGCGCGGCGAGGAGGTCGGCGCTCGCTACGAGGAGCTGCTCGGGCGGCTCCCCGAGCTCATCGACCACCCCGAGCGCTTCGCGCGCCTCGGTGCGGCGGAGGAGGCCCGCTACCGCGCGAGCGTGGCGTGCCTCGAGGTCGGCGAGGCCACGATCGAGGAGGAGCCGTGCCTCGGCCTCGCCGTCGTTCGGGTCGGGCGCGCCGTCGCCGACCTCGGCGAGCGCCTCGGCGAGCGGGCGAGCCTCCCGCTGCACCCCGCCGCCCTCCACTCGGCGACCGCCATGGCCCGCGTCGCCCTCGTGCACGGCGACCGCTTCGTCTACTACGACCGCTACGAGACCTGGGTCGCCTACACGAGCCGGCGCCTGCCTCGCCGCCGCGACCTCGAGCCGCTCGCCGGGCGTCTCAACGAGGCCGAGGGCGCGCCGGTGTGGGAGGCCGACCCGCCCGGCGCGCTCGTGCCGGTCCTGGCCCACGCGCCGGGCCGGTCGAGCCGCCTCCCGCCCGAGCGCGTCCTCGAGCTGGTGCGGCGCTACCTCGCCAGCGCGCCGGCGGCCTGGGACCCCTTCCTCTCCGTCCCGGCGCTCGGTCGTCGGTGAGGCGACCGTGGCGCCTCAGCGGACGGGCAGGTCCCAGATGGGGAACCAGCGGTCGAGCTCGGGCTCGATGGCGAGGTCCTCGCCGAGCTCGGCTTTCAGCCGGAGCTCGGCCTCGTTGTCGCGTCGCTCGCCGTCGAGGGGGACGAAGGGGTAGAAGGTGCCGCGCTTGTAGAGGTAGACGAGGTAGACGCGGCCGGCAGCCTCCGCCGCCGGGGCACCAGGCGGTCTCGCGAACGCGAAGACCGAGCAGAGCAGCTGGGGGCCGTAGCCGTGCTCCTCGAGGGTCGAGTTGGCCACGTGCACCCTGGTCACGAGGGTGTCGAAGTCGTCCGCGCGCAGCACGAGCCACCGGTAGCCGTACTGGTCGCTCTCCTTGGTGAGACGCAGCGCGCCCTCCTCGGCGTCCTCGAGCGACAGGAGCTGGCCGATCTCGGCCTCCGTCTGGCCGAAGGCCTGGCCGGCCACCGGCTTGAAGCACACGCCCGCGGATCCGGTCGGGACGAGGCCCTCGGTCGCCTCGAGGGTCACCCGGGCGCCAGGCAGGCCGAAGAGGCGGTCGAGGTTCGGCTTCGCCGGCTTCGTGCGCCCGAGGAGGACGTCGAGGAGGCCCACCCGCTGCTAGGCGACGCTGCGCCGCATCTGGGCCTCGAGGCGCGCCAGCTGCTCGAGGCGCTTCTGCAGCGGCGGGTGGGTCGCGAAGAGCGTCGACACGCTCGCGCCGCCGGCGATGGCCGGCGCGAAGTAGAAGGCGTTGAAGTGCTGCGCCGCGCGCAGGTCCCTCGTCGGAATGCGGGACATCTCGCCGCTCACCTTGACGAGCGCCGAGGCGAGGAGCGCGGGCTGGCCGATGAGCAGGGCGCCGGACCGGTCGGCGGCGAGCTCGCGATAGCGCGAGAGCGTGCGGATGAGGACGAAGCTGATGGCGTAGACGATGGCGGAGACGAGCATCATGCCGAGCTCGACGATGGCGAGCTGACCGCCGTTGCGGTTGTCCTCGAAGCCCCCGAACAGACCGGTCCAGTAGAAGAGGCGGGTCGCGAGGCCGGCGAGGATGCCGAGGAAGCTCGCGACCGTCATCACCGCCACGTCCCGGTGCGCCACGTGGGACAGCTCGTGCGCGAGCACCGCCTCGAGCTCGGGCTCGCTGAGCCTGCGCAGCAGGCCCGTCGTGACGCACACGACCGCGTGCCGCTGGTCGCGCCCGGTCGCGAAGGCGTTCGGGATGTCGCTGTCGGCGACGGCGACGAGCGGCCGCGGCATGTCCGCCAGCGCCACGAGGCGGTCGACGACGGCGTGCAGGCCGGGAGCCTGCTCGCGCTCGACGATCCGGCCGCCCATCGCGTACAGGGCGATCTTGTCGGAGAAGAAGTACTGGACGGCGAGGATGCCGAGCGCGACGACGAGGATCACGCCGAGCGCGACGTGGGCGACGACGAGCGCGGTGACGAAGGCCGCGTAGAGCAGGCCGAGCAGGAAGACGGTCGTCATCATGCGCGCCGTCAGGCCCCGGTCGGCCGGGTAGCGGGTGCGGGTCATTGCCGAGCTGCTCCTCACGTCGTGGCCTCAACCATCCTGCACGTCGCTCGCCTCGGTCTCGAGGAGGCGTCGGACCTCCTCGAGGTCGGCGCCCGGCGGCGGGAGGACGAGCTCCGAGGGGACGATCCTCGAGGGAGGAAGCTCGGTGCCGGTCGCTCGCACCGCCTCGATCGCGGCGGCGAGCGCCTTCTCGAAGTGGTCCTCGTCTCCCTCCCGGATCGCGGCGTCGAGCTCGAGGTCGAGCACCTCGAGGGCGTCCCGCTCGGCGTCGGGCAGCTCGTACTGGCTGTCGCCGAGGATGCGGACGATCACGACCCACCTCCGTCGCCGAGCGTGAAGAGGTCCTTCGGCGCCTCCTCCTCGACCGTCTCGCCGTCGACGGGCCCCTCGGCCTCCGCGCCGGCCTCCCCGCTTGCCGGCGCGGCGATCGCCGCCGTCGGGGTCGCCGTCCCGAGCTGGCTCTTCAGCTGCGCGAGCTCGAGCTCGACCTGGCCGCTCTGCTGGGCCTTGTCCAGCTCGGCCTGGATGGGGTCGCTGCTCCCGCTCAGGTCGGTGAGCGCGCCGGAGGCGAGGAGCTCGTCCACCGCCGAGGCGCGCGCCTGCATCTGCGCGATCTTGTCCTGGGCCCGCTCCATGGCGAGGCCCGTGTCGCTCATCGACTCGGAGATCCCGGCGACCGCCTCGCCGATCTTCGTCTGCGCCTGCGCGGCGGTGTAGGAGGCCTTGAGCGTCTCCTTCTGGGTGCGGAAGGCCTCGACGCGCGCCTGGAGCGCCTGGGTCGTGGCCACGAGCCGCTCCTGCTGGGCGACGAGCTGGTCGTGCTGGCCCTTCAGGGACTCGAGCTGGCTGCCGAGGGCGGCGCGCCGGGCGAGCAGCTCGCGCGCGAGGTCCTCGCGGTTCTGCCCGAGTGCCTGGCGGGCCTGGTCCTGCAGCTTGGCGGCCGCCTGCTGGAGCTGCTGGGCCTGCAGCTCGATGCGCTTTCGCGCCGTCGCGACGTCGGCCACCCCCTTGCGCACCTGCTGCAGCTGCTCGAGCTGCTTCTCGTAGGAGAGGTCGAGCGTCTCGCGGGGGTCCTCGATGCGGTCGAGGGCCTTGTTCGCCTTTGCCTGCACGATGCCGGTCAGGCGCTTCAACACGCTCATCGCACGCTCCCTCGGTGCTGTCGAGTCCCTCGCCGGCGCCCCGCCCACGGGCGTCGTGCCGGAACGAGTGTAGGCCGTCGCCGTCCCGACCTGGCAGGCGGGCGGGGGTGGCGAGGCGGTACGCGCCGAGGCGCGCGAGCCGTTAGGTTCGAGGCGTGGCCGCGGACCTGTGCCTGCTGTGCGTCCACGCGCACCCCGACGACGAGGCGTCGAAGGGCGCGCCGACCGTCGCCCGCTACCACGCCGAGGGCGTGCGCACCGTCCTCGTCACCTGTACCGGCGGCGAGGAGGGGGACGTCCTGAACCCGGCGCTCGACACGCCCGAGGTGCGGGCCGATCTCGCCGCCGTCCGCCGGCGCGAGCTCGAGGCGGCGGCGTCGGTGATCGGCTACGACGAGGTCGTCCTCCTCGGCTACCGGGACTCGGGCATGCCCGGCTCGCCGGCGAACGCCGACCCGCGCAGCTTCGCCCAGGTGCCGCTCGAGGAGGCGGTCGGGCGCCTCGTCGCCGTGATCCGTCGTGTCCGGCCGCAGGTCATCGTGACCTACGGGGACGACCAGCGCGTCTACCCCCACCCGGACCACCTGCGCGTCCACGAGGTGTCGGTCGCCGCCTTCGACGCGGCTGGGGACCCCGGCGCGTTCCCGGAGGCGGGCCCGCCGTTCCGGCCGAGCAAGCTCTACTACTCGGCGACGCTCCGGGAGCAGTTCATCGCACGTCACGAGAAGTTCCTCGAGCTTGGGCTCGCCTCCCCCTACGAGGACCGCCTCGCGCGCTTCGCCGCGTGGGACCCGCCGGCGCCCACGGCGCGCGTCGACGTCGCCGGCTACGCGCACGTGCGGCGGGCCGCCCTCCTCGCGCACGCCACGCAGATCGACCCGTCGTCGCCCCACTGGTTCGGCCTGCCCGAGGAGGTCGACGAGGCCATCCACACCGTCGATGGGTACGTGCTCGCCCGCAACCTCCTCGGGCCGATCGGTCCAGAGGACGACCTGTTCGCCGGCCTGCGGGAGCGGGCCGCGGCGCCGAGGTGATGCCGGCCGGCGAGCGGCCCGCGCCGCCGGCGCCTCGACCTTGCGCGCCCGGGCCAGCCGCGCGCTAGGAAGTGGGGCGGCGGGCGAGCGGAGGGTGCCGAGATGGCGAAGTGGCTGACGCAGGAGTGGCTCGACGAGAGCACGGAGCTGGCGAAGGACCAGCCGGTGCGTCCCGGCGCGAGCGCGCGGCTCCAGTACCGCATCGTCGACGGCCCGGACGGCGACGTCTCCTACTACTGGATCGTCGTCGACGGCAGGCTCGTGGAGAACCGCCTCGGCGAGCTCGCGGACGCAGAGGTCACCCTCACGGAGTCCTACGAGGACGCGAAGGCGATGCAGCAGGGCCTCCTCGACGCCAACACCGCGTTCATGCAGGGCAAGATCAAGGTGACGGGCGACGTGGCCAAGCTCATGTCGCTCCTGCCGATCACGATGTCGCCGGAGTTCCAGGCCTTCCAGCAGGCCGTCCTCGCGATCACGGAGTTCTGAGTCGCGCCCGGCGCGCAGGCCGAGGGCACCGACGCCCGGGTCCGCTCGGGTGCTGGCTCGGTACCGGTCCGGCGGGGCGGGTCCGGTGCGTGCGCGCTGCACCTCGCTACCACGCCGCGTGGAACCGCACGGAGCGCGAGTTACAGTTGGTGCACTTTCGTGCACCCTGACGTGCATTGACTGTGCACGACTGACTGCGCTCGCCTACACTCGGCGCTCGATGCCCGGCCGACGGCCGGGGGGCGACGAGCGACGGGGCCCGCAGGCGCGCGGCCATCGAAGCGGGGTGGTCGAGGTGGCAGAGGCGCAGGCTGGCGGGCGGATGCCAGACTTCGGTGCTCGCCGCATCACGACGTACGTGGCAGCGGACGACCCCATCTCCAAGGCGGGTCTGTCGAGCCAGCTGCGGACGAACCCGGAGCTCGTCGTCGTGGAGGACGTGGAGCGCGCGATCGTCGCCGTGGTCGCCGCCGACCTCGTCGACGACGACGTCGCGCGCACGATCCGGGCCCTGCTGCGGGGCGGCTGCCGGCACGCCGTCCTCGTCGCCTCGAGCGTCGACGACCGGGGGGTCCTGAAGGCCGTCGAGGCCGGAGCGGGCGCGATCCTCCGCCGGGGCGAGGCATCCCCCGATCGGCTGGCCAACGTCATCATCGCGGTGACCGAGGGCCAGGGCACGCTGCCCCCGGACCTCCTCGGCTCCCTCCTCAGCCAGGTCGGCAAGCTCCAGCGCAACGTGCTGCAGCCGCGCGGGCTGCTGTTCAACGGCTTCACCGAGCGCGAGATCGAGGTGCTGCGCCTCATCGCCGACGGCTACGACACGAGCGAGGTCGCCGACAAGCTCGCCTACTCCGAGCGCACGGTGAAGAACGTGATCCACGACGTGACCTCCCGCTTCAACCTCCGCAACCGCTGCCACGCCGTGGCCTACGCGGTGCGCGCCGGCGTGATCTGAGCGGCGGAGGCCTCTTCGGGCAGGAAATCCTGCCCGATCGGTTGGACGAGGGACCGTGACGGACCGCGAGGCGACGGGGAGCATCGCCGGGTGATCCACGAAGTCGACGAGGTGCTCGAGACGCTCGTGAAGCGCGAGGCGCTCGGCGGCTCCGGCGTCGAGGTCGTCTTCGACGCGCCGACGAAGGAGTGGGCGTCTCGGCGCAACACCCCGACCGTCGACGTCTACCTCTACGACATCCGGGAGGACCTGCACCGGCGCGCCTCGGGTGCCTACGATCAGCGCGACGGCGCGGGCGTCCTCACGTCGCGCACCGAGCCGCCGCGCTACTTCCGGCTCTCCTACCTCGTGACCGCGTGGACCCAGCGTCCCGAGGACGAGCACCGGCTCCTCGCCGCGATGCTCGCCACCTTCCTCCGCCACAAGATCCTCCCGCCAGCCGACCTGGTCGGCTCGCTCGCCGAGATCGGCCTGCCCGTCCTCCTCGAGGTGGCGAAGCCACCACCCGAGCCGCGCCAGATCTCCGAGGTGTGGACCGCGCTCGGGGGCGAGCTCAAGCCCTCGCTGGACGCCGTCGTCACGGCGCCGATGACGAGCGAGCCGGTGCTCGTCACCGCGCCGCCGCCCGAGGAGGGCCTCGAGCTGCGCACCTTCGGGGAGCCCGGCCAGGAGTCGTTGGCGCGCTCGCGGCAGCGTACGGGCACGGCAGACGACGCGCGCGACGCCGCAGCACCTCGCGCGCCGGCGCGCGGTGGCGCGAGGCGGTGAGCGTCGGGGCCCGCGCTCCGGGCGTGCGTCGGCACGCGGCGGACGAGCCCACCGCGGCTCGCGCCCCCGAGGCACCCGGGGGCGGCGGCGCACTGCACCAGCTCCTGGCGCTGGTCGAGGCGCAGGTGCGTGCTGCGGTGGCGGCGCGGCGCGCGCTCGACCCGAACCCCGACGACGCCTTCCGGGGCCTGTACCTGTCGGACGAGCAGGTCGACCGCCTCCTCGCGGGCGGGTGGCCGCCGGTCGCCGCCCCGGACGCCGTGCGCGCGAAGGTGCGTCGGCGCGTCGAGGCCGTCCTCGCGGCCGAACGAGGCGAGCCGGGCAGTCTCGTGCACCTGGCGAGCCGCTTCGGGCTCGAGACCCTCGACGTCGAGCTGCTCGTGGTCGCGCTCGCGCCGGACCTCGACAGCCGCCTCGAGCGCCTGTTCGGCTACCTGAACGACGACGTGACGCGGCGCCGCGCGAGCGTCGGCCTCGCCCTCGAGCTGTGCGGCGAGTCGCCGATGGGCCCCGGGCGCCATCACCTCGGGCCGAGCTCGCCGCTCGTCGCGGGAGGCCTCGTGTTCCTCGAGGAGCCGGAGCGGCCCTTCCTCACGCGCTCGCTGCGCGTCCCCGACCGGGTCGCCGCCCACCTGCTCGGGGACGACTCGCCGCCGCCCGAGCTGGCCGACCTGCTCCTGCCGGCCCCGGCGCCGGTCGAGCTCGACGCGGCGTCCCTCGCGCGCGCCATCGAGGGCGGGGTCGCCTTCGTCTACCTCCACGAGCGCCCCGGGACCGCCGGGCGCGCGCTCGCCGTCGAGGCGCTGCGCGTGGCCGGCCTCGAGGCGCTGAACGTCGACCTCGCGCGCCTCGGCCCGGACGCGGACCCGGCGACGGTCGCCTCGTGCCTCGAGCGAGAGGCGCGCCTGCGCGGCGCCGCGATCGTGGCGGGTCCGCTGGAGGCCCTCGGGGAGCGCGCGAGCCCTCGGGAACGGGCGGCGGTGCGCGCCTTCGCGGAGCTCGACGCGACCGTCGTCCTCGTCGGCCGGGGCGGCTGGGACCCGGCGTGCTCGTGGCGCGTCCCGCTCGTCCTCGACGCGCCGCTGCCGTCGCTCCCGGCCCGCCTCGGCGCCTGGCAGGCGCAGCTCGGCAGCTCGGTCGCCCCCGCTGCGCTGGAGGCCGCCGTCGCCGCCTTCCGCCTCGCCCCCGAGCAGATCGCGCAGGCGAGCCAGGCGGCGCGCTGGCACGCCCTGCACGCCGACGAGGCCGTCGGGCCGGCGCACGTGCGGATCGGCGCGCTGGGCCAGAACTCGGCGGGCCTCGAGCGCCTGGCGCGGCGCGTCCAGCCGGCGGTGGGCTTCGACGACCTCGTCCTGCCCGCCTCGACGCGCCGTGCCCTCGAGGAGCTCGTCGGGCGCGTGCGGCACCGGGAGCTCGTGCTCGGCGAGTGGGGCATGCGCCCAGGGGGCGCCCGTGGGCACGGCGTGACCGCCCTGTTCGCCGGCGAGTCGGGGACCGGCAAGACGATGTCGGCGGAGGTCGTCGCCGGGGCGCTCGGGCTCGAGCTGTACACGATCAACCTCGCGACCGTGGTCGACAAGTACGTCGGCGAGACGGAGAAGAACCTCGAGAAGATCTTCGCCGAGGTCGACGGCGTGAACGGGGTCCTCTTCTTCGACGAGGCGGACGCGCTCTTCGGCAAGCGCTCCGAGGTGAGAGACGCCCACGACCGCTACGCGAACATCGAGGTCGCCTACCTCCTGCAGCGCATCGAGACGTTCGAGGGCCTCGCCATCTTGGCCACGAACCTACGGGCGAACGTCGACGAGGCGTTCACGCGGCGCCTCGATGCCGTCGTCGACTTCCCCTTCCCCGACGAGGCCCAGCGCCTCGAGCTGTGGCGGCGCTGCCTCGGCGCGAGCGTCCCGCTGGAGCCGGACGTCGACCTCGACTTCCTCGCCGCCTCGTTCGAGCTGTCGGGCGGCAACATCCGCTCCATCGCCCTCACCGCCGCCTACCTCGCGGCGGCCGACCGCCGACCGCTGTCGATGGCCGACGTCGTGCGCGCCGTGCACCGCGAGTACCGCAAGCTCGGCCGCCTCTCGGTGCGCGCGGAGTTCGGCAAGTGGTACGACGTGGTGGCCAGCGAGGAGGAGCTGGAGGGGGCAAGCTGAGGTGCCATCTCGACGGGAGGAGGAGTGCCATGCGCGAACGTGAAGAAGCCGTCTTCGTCGAGCGCCCTGCCGAGCCGCGGGCCACGAGTCGCGCGAGCGAGCCGGCGGTGCGCTTCGACCCTGCGTCGCCGTCCCCGGGCCTGGGCGCGGGCACGGTGCTCCGGCTCCAGCGCTCGGCCGGCAACGCGGCGACCGCCGCCTACCTCGAGCGCGACGACGAGGCCCGCTCGCCGGTCTACGACGTCGTCGGGCGCGGCGGCACGCCGCTCGACGACGCGACGCGCGCCACGATGGAGGAGCACCTCGGCGCGGACTTCTCGGACGTGCGCCTCCACGTCGATCGCCGGTCGGCCGAGTCGGTGCAGGCGGCCGCGTACACGGTGGGCAACGACATCGTCGTCCACCCCGACCACTTCCAGCCGGGGACTCCGCAGGCGCAGCGGACCTTGGCGCACGAGCTCACCCACGTCGTGCAGCAGCGCTCGGGGCCGGTCGACGGCACGCCGGCGCCGGGCGGCATCCAGGTCTCCGATCCGTCCGACCGCTTCGAGCAGGAGGCGGAGCGCTCCGCCTCGGCGGTGCTCGCCTCGGCTCGCTCGACCCCGAGCGACCGGGAGCCCGTCCAGCGACTCGCGCTGCAGCGCGAGCAGGGCGAGGAGGACGAGGACGAGGAGGTGCAGCGCGTCGCCCTCCAGCGGGCCGGCGAGGAGGACCAGGAGGAGCAGGAGGAGGCCTGAGGCGACCCGGCGCCGCCCGCCGTTCCTCCTCGGCGGCTGTCCTGGTTCCAGTTGCGTCATGCCTTATGGCGCGATAGGGCGTGCGTTATGTCGCAATTTCGCCGGTGGCGTGTGCCCATCGGGGCAAGAAGAATTGCACCTTCGGCGACCTCGATGTCATGGCAGGGCAGGACACGGGCGGTAATGATGACCGCAGTCGGCGCGGTCACCTAGGAGGGTCCACCAATGCCCACGTACCTGTCTCCCGGCGTCTACGTCGAGGAGCTCGAGTCTGGCTCCCGCCCGATCGAAGGCGTCGGGACGGCAGTCGCCGCGTTCGTCGGCCTCGCCGAGCGAGGCCCGTTCAACCAGCCCACGCTCGTCACCAACTGGAGCCAGTACACCCAGACCTTCGGCGAGTTCGTCGAGGGCGCGTTCCTCTCGCACGCCGTCTACGGCTACTTCCAGAACGGCGGCGGTGCGTGCTACGTCGTGCGCATCGGCTCGGGCCCCGAGCGCGCCGCTGTCGCGCAGCTCGGCACGGGCGGGGAGGCGCCGCTCAGCGCGTACCGGATCCAGGCGCTCGCCGCGGGCCCCGAGGGCAACGGGATCACGGTCGAGGTGGCCGACAGCGAGGTGGCCGGCGCCGAGGAAGGCGCCTTCAAGCTCGTCGTCAAGGCGAACGGGAGCGTCGCGGAGACCTTCGACCCCGTCTCGCCCAAGCGCGGCAAGACGAACGTCGTGACCGTCGTGAACGCCCAGAGCCAGCTCATCCGCATCGAGGAGACGGCGAAGGGCGCCATCGAGTCCGTCGCTCGCGGCAGCGTGAGCCTCTCGGGGGGCGGCGTCGAGGCGCCCTCGAGGCTGAACGCCGGCGACTACGTCGGCGACCCGGCGTCGCGCTCGGGGGTCGGCGGTCTCGAGGCCGTCGACGAGGTGACGATGGTCTGCGTGCCCGACCTCATGAGCGCCTACCAGAAGGGTCTCATCGACCTCGAGGGCGTGAAGGCCGTGCAGCTCGGCATGATCTCCCACTGCGAGCTCATGGGCGACCGCATGGCGATCCTCGACGCGCCGCCGGGCCTCAACGCCCAGGAGGTCAAGGACTGGCGCGTCAACCTGGCGGGCTACGACTCGAAGTACGCGACCCTGTACTGGCCGTGGATCAAGGTGTTCGACCCTGCCACGGGCACGAACATCTTCGCGCCGCCCTCCGGCCACGTCGCCGGGATCTGGGGGCGCAACGACGACACGCGCGGCGTCCACAAGGCGCCGGCGAACGAGGTCGTCCGCGGCGCGATCGACATCGAGCTCAACATCACGAAGAACGAGCACGACCTCCTCAACCCGGTCGGGATCAACGTCATCCGGGCCTTCCCCGGACGCGGGATCCGCGTCTGGGGGGCGAGGACGCTCTCGAGCGACCCGGCGTGGCGCTACATCAACGTGCGTCGGCTGTTCAACTACCTCGAGGAGTCGATCCTCGGCGGTACGGACTGGGTGGTGTTCGAGCCGAACGACCGCGCGCTGTGGGCGAAGATCCGCCGCACGATCGCGGCGTTCCTCGTGAACGAGTGGCGCAAGGGCGCCCTGTTCGGCTCGACGCCGAACGAGGCGTTCTTCGTGAAGTGCGACGACGAGACGAACCCCGCGGAGGGCATCGACGCTGGCCAGGTCGTCTGCGAGATCGGCGTCGCGCCCGTCAAGCCGGCGGAGTTCGTGGTCTTCCGACTCTCGCAGTTCTCCGGCGGGACGAGCCTCGTCTCGGAGTGACACGTCGGGGCGCGCAGCGCCCCGACCGCCGCACGGCGGCGAAGGTGAACCAACGGCTGTAGGCGGGCGAGGAGCCCGTGGACGTGGAGAAGAGGAGCGACGAGCGTGGGACTTCCCGAATTCGACACCGGCGTCGGCTGGTCATTCGGCCTGGAGATCGACGGCATCGAGATCAAGGAGATCCAGCAGGTCGACGGGCTGAAGCTCGAGGTCGACTCCATCGAGCTCAAGCACAACACCTCGGACGGCAAGTACATCAACAAGATGCTCCCGGGCCGGCGCAAGGCGGGGGAGATCAGCCTGACCCGAGGCGTCACGAGCGACACCGGCTGGCACAGCTGGATCCAGCTCGTCATGGAGGGCAACATGCCCGGGGCCCGCAAGAACGGCCAGATCAACATCTACGACTACATGGGCAATCCCGTGCAGTCGTTCAAGTTCATCAACGGCTGGGCGAAGAGCATCGAGTACGGGACGCTCAAGGCAGGTGACACCTCCGTGCTCACCGAGAAGCTGACCATCGCCCACGAGGGCCTCGAGCCGGCGTCGTGATGCGGCGGGGCCCGGCGACGGCCACCGGGTCCGAGTCGGACGCTCCGGCGGCGGAGCCCTCCGCGGCTCCGCCGCCGGGCGCGACCGCGCCGGCGACGGTGGCGCAGCCCGAGAGCCAGGCGCTGCGCACGGAGTTCGACTTCATCCTGCCGCGCGGCTACGTCGACCCATCGGGTACGGTGCACCGCGAGGGGCGGATGCGGCTCGCGACCGCGCGCGACGAGCTGCTCCCGCTCCACGACGACCGCGTGCGCGCCAACCCCCCGTACCTGAGCGTCGTGCTCCTCGCGCGGGTGATCACCCGACTCGGGACCCTCGAGGGCGACGCGGTGAACGCGAGCGTCGTCGAGAACCTCTTCGCCTCGGATCTCGCCTTCCTGCAGGATCTCTACCGGCGCGTCAACTCGGAGGGGCACACCCTCGCCGCGGTGACGTGCCCGTCGTGCAACGAGCGCTTCTCGGTCGATCTGGCCGGTGGTCGCCTGGGGGAATCGTGACGTACGCGCCCGACCGGCTCTACCAGGAGGTCGCGTACGTCGCCTACCACTTCCACTGGTCGCTCGGCGACATCCTCGACCTCGAGCACCCGACCCGTCGTCGCTTCGTCGACGAGATCGCCAGCATCAACCGACGGCTGTCCGGCGAGAGCTGAGCGATGGGCGTCGTCTCGCTGCTGCGCCGGACGGTCTCCCGTGCGCGGGGGGGTGCGTCGCCGGCGGCGCCCGCTCCGCCGGGCCCGGTCGCGCTCCAACGCGCAGCGGCTCCCGAGGTGCCCACCCGCCCGGCCTGGGAGGAGGTGGCGCCGCTCGAGCTGACGCTCGGGGAGCTGGACGGCGTCGTGTCGACGCGCTTCGGGGAGCACCTGCGCGCGTGGCAGGACCCGACGGTCTCGCTCGCGCCACTCGGCCACCGTCGCGGCGCGGAGGAGCCCGCCGGCGAGGTGGCGGGCATCGCCGTCCTCTCCGAGCCGCTCGCCCCCCCCGCCAATCCGATCGGCGTCGGCGGACCGAGTCTCGAGCTCGCCGAGACGGCGCCCGCCTCGCGCGCGCAGCATGCGACCTCGGCGCCAGCGGCGGTCCCGGCGTCCGTGCAGCGCACGACGCCGCCGCCGGAGCCGATCGCGACCCCCGCTGCCGAGCCTGTCGCGCCGGGGCGTCCGCCGCTCGCGCGCTCGCCGTCGGGCCAGCGCGTCGTCGAGGCCGAGCCGATCGTCGCGCGCTCGCAGCCGGTTCCGGCGCGAGCGCTGGCACCGGCGTCGCAGGGAAGGCCCGACTCGCCCGGGCCGGGAGCTCGGGCGCTCCCGCTCGCAGCGCCCGTCGCGCGCGAGCGAGGCCCCGAGTCGCCGCCGCTCGCAGGCGTCCCCGTCCAGCGAGCCGGTCTGCGCGCCGGTCCCGACGTGCTGCAGCCGGCCGCCCCCGCCCCGCCGGCCGCCCCCGCCCCCCCGGCCGCTGTCCCGGCCGCGAGCGGGGGCGCAGCCGTCGCCGGGCTCTCCAGCGCGCCCGCCGTGCCGCCCCGCCCGCGCGGACGCGTGGAGGCGCCGCAGGGCGCCCTCGTGCGCGCCGCCGACCCCCCCCTCGTGCTGCGCACGCTGCGCAGCGCGGCAGCGCCGGGCCCGACGTCGAGCGCGGGAGCGGTCGCCTCCGCGCCGGCGACCGCCGCGCCTGCTGCGCCGGTCGTCCAGCGTGCGGTGTCGCCGGAGGCGCCGGAGCCGGCGGATTCCGGGCGCGAGCGGGCGCAGCCGGCCGCGCACGACACGGCGGCGCTCCTCGGCGAGCGGCCTGCGCCGACGAGCGCCGGAGTCCCGGCCGCGCCGGCCGCGCCGGCCACTCCCTCGGAGGGCTCTCGTCCGCTCGCGAACGCCGAGGAACCGGCGCGCCCGCTGCGGCGGACTGGGCTCGGCGAGCCGCTGCACAGCCTGCCGCCGACCGCAAGGAAGATCGACGCGCCCGCGGCCGACCGGCCGGGCGCGCAGGTGCAGCGTTCCCCGGCGCCGCCCCTGGCACCCGTGGCGCCCCCCACGAGCGGCCGTGCCGGCCCTGTTCAGGAGGACATCGAGCTCGTTCCCGAGGGCCTCGAGCTGTCGCGCGTCCTCGAGCGCCGGGTCCGCCTCGACGAGGCGCCGGTCGCACCACCCGATCCCCGGGCACCGCTCGTCGGCGACCGCTCGATCGCGCCCGTGCTCGGTGGCGAGCCGACCGGTGGCGCCGCGGGCGCGGCCGGCGAGGGCCCTCGACCCATCCACGAGTCCGTGGCGTCCGCCCACCGGCTCGCGGCGGCGACGGTCCAGCGAACGGTCGAGGGCGCTCCCGCCCGCCAGCCGCACGCGCCGTCGTCGTGGGCAGGACCGACTGCTGCGAGCGCCGGGCGAGCGGCGGCTCCCGTCGGCGGTGCGCGCCCGTTCCCGGGCGCAGGGCATCCGGCGCAGGTCGGACCGAGCCCGGGCGCGCTGACGCTCCAGGCGCTCGCCGAGCCAGGAGTGCCGAGTTCGCCGCTCGCGCCGTCGGTCGCCGTCCCGACGCCCGTCGTCCCCGCGTCCCCGTCGCCGGCCGGCCTGCGGACGCCGGTCGTGCGCCCGACCTTCGTCCAGCCCGACGTGCCGCCGATCGTCCAGCGGGCCAGCTTCGAACGGCCTGGCCCTGGCTCGGCCGGCTCGGCAGCAACGGTGGCCGGGCTCGCGGTCCACGCGCGCGAGGCGCCCGTACGGGTGCTCGGCCAGCCGACGTCGAGGCCGAGCCCTGGCGGCTTCGCGCCGGCCTACGAGCCGCCCGCGTCCTCGCCGCGCGAGCCGCTGGCGCTCACGGCTGGGCCGAGCGATCGAGCGCGTCGTTGGTCGCCGGATGCGACCGCGCCGCGCGAGCCGCTGGCGCTCGCCGTCGCGCCCCCGGCGACGATCCAACGCCTTCCCGCCGCGGGACCCCAGCCGGCGCGAGCCGAGGTGTCGACGAGCTCGGTCCAGACCAGCGCGCGCCCGCTCGGCTCGAGCCCGGCTCCGGCTCCCGCCGCGCCGGTGCTTCCGGTGCAGCGTTTCGTTGGGGACCTCGCTGCCAGCGTCCTGCAGTCGGCGTTCGGCTCGAAGGCCGCCTCCAAGGAGGCGGGCGCCCAGGAGGGTGCGCCCGGCAGAGAGCTGTCGAACCAGGAGGTCCGCCGGCTCGCCGGACGCGTCTACCCCTACATCAGCCAGCGGCTGAAGGCCGAGCTCGTGCGCGACCGAGAGCGGGCCGGGATGATCACCGGCCTGCACCGCTAGGGGCCGGCGATGAGCGACCCGACCCTCGACTCGGTCGTCAGCGTCTACTTCAGCCTCGAGATCGACACCGCCGACCTCGGCGTCTTCTCCGCGTGCGACGGCCTCGGGATGGAGTTCCAGGTCACCCAGCGCGAGGAGGGCGGCGGCGGCATCTACGTCTACCAGCTGCCCGGGCGCTTCAAGTACACGAACCTGCGGGTCACCCGACCCGTCGGCCCGGACACCGCGAAGACGATGGCGTGGCTGTCGAGCATGGCGGGCACGATGCGGCCCACGACGGCGCGCCTGCGCGCGCTCGACCCCGCGGGCAACACCGTGTTCGCGTGGGTGCTCACCGGCGTCGTCCCGGCGCGCTGGACCGGCCCGTCCTTCGACGCGAGCAACCCCCAGGCGGCTACGGAGACGCTCGAGCTCGCGTACACCTCGATCACCGTTGACCCTGGTACCTAGGGAAGGGAACCGTGACCTTTCTCCCCGACACCTCTGACCTCGCGAACGTCGTCGATCGCAAGCTCGAGCAGGCGTACCTGCTCATCATTCCGCCGTCCTCGCCCGCCGGCGGTGCCGCGTCGGCGGCGCTCGCCGCGGCCGGGATCGGCGCTGACGAGGGGGCGTCCCTCGCCACCGGCGGTGGCGGCGGCGGGACCGCAGGCGAGCAGGCCGCCTACGGCGACTCGGCGGTCAGTACGACCGAGGCGGAGATCGGCGGCAACGCAGGCGGGAAGATCACGTTCCTGTTCAACCCGCAGCAGTACACGGTCGAGAAGAGCGCTGACTGGTCGCGCGAGCCGCAGGTCGGCGCGCTGCTGGCGCCGGTGCCGCAGTTCAGGGGCACGAACGCGCGCGTCATGAACGTCGACATCCTCCTCGACGCCAGCTACTCGACGTCGGGCAGCGTCGAGAACGACGTCAACCTGCTCTTCTCGTGCTGCGCGCCGACGGCGATGTCGGTCCTGCTCGGAACGCCGTCGCCGCCCTTCGTCCTCTTCGGCTGGGGGACCACGCTCGGCTTCCTCGCCTACATGCGAAGCGTGCGGGCGGAGTACACGCTCTTCCGTCCCGACGGCGCGCCGCTGCGCGCGAACTGCAGCCTCGTCATGGAGGAGATTCCGATGCAGTTCGGCAAGCAGAACCCGACCTCTGGCGGGCGCGCGCGCCGGACGCGCACGACGGTCGCCGGCGACACCCTGCAGAGCGTCGCCTATCGCGAGTACGGCCGACCGGCGCTGTGGCGCGCCATCGCCGAGGCGAATGGCATCGAGGACCCCCTCCGCCTGGCTCCGGGGACGACGTTGCTCATCCCGCCGCCCGACGAGGCGGCGGCCATGGCGTGAGGTAGCCGCGGCGTGGACACGCAGTGGTCGAGCTCGCTCGTCATCGAGGTCGACGGCGTCCCGCTCGATCCCCTCGTCGCGGACCTGCTCGTCGGGGCGGTGGTCGAGAACAGCATGCACCTGCCCGACATGTTCGAGCTCGTCTTCACCGACCCCGCCGCGGACGTCGCCGAGCTCGGCGGCTTCGTCCCCGGTGCCGAGGTGGTGATCAGCGTCGACAACGGCGAGCCGGTGCCGGTCCCCCTCGTGGTCGGCGAGGTGACCGCCCTCGAGCTCGAGTACGACCAGACGGGCAAGCGGACGATCATCCGTGGCCTCGACCTGTCCAACCGGCTGATGCGCGGCAAGAAGACGCGCGTCTTCGAGGACATGCTCGCCTCCGAGATCGTCGAGGAGATCCTCGCCGAGAACGGCATCGAGCTGAACGAGATCGAGCCGACCGACGACCTCATCGAGTACAAGCTGCAGGCGGGCGTCACCGACTGGGACTTCATCCAGACGCTCGCGATGGACTGCGGCTACCGGGCCTACATGTCCGACGGCGTCTTCACCTTCGCCCCCGCCGTGCCTCCCGTGGAGGGGGACGTCCCCGGGACGCTCGAGGAGAGCGGCCCCACCCAGATCGTGGTCGGCGACAGCCTGATCCGGCTGCGCGCCGTCGTTCGCTCCAACGAGCAGGTCGAGGACGTCCAGGTGACGGGCTGGAGCCCGCTCGAGGACGCGCCGGTGATCGGCGTGTCCCCGGCGGAGGCGATCGCCACCGAGACGGTCGTGCAGCCCGAGGAGCTCGCCTCCGTCGAGGGCGCCAACAGCTTCCTCTACCTCGGCTTCCCGACGGCCGACGAGGACGCCGCCGAGACGAAGGCGGCTGCCCTCGGCAATCAGCTCGCCGAGTCCTACGCCGAGCTCGAGGGCGAGTGCATGGGCGACGCTGCCTTGAAGGCGGGTGTCGCTATCAACCTCAGCCTCGCCGGGGCGAGCTTCGACGGCGCCTACACGCTCACCTCGACCCGGCACGTCTTCAGCCCGGAGAGCGGCTACACGACGCAGTTCAGCGCGAGCGGCTGGCAGGATCGCACGCTGCTCGGGCTCGCGAAGGGTCCCGAGGTGGGCGTCACGCCGCCGCCCCAGCGGATCAACGGGGTCGTCTCGGCGACCGTGGTCAACGTCCGCGACCCCGAGGAGCAGGGGAGGGTCCAGGTCCTCTACGAGTGGATGGACACCGAGGGCGTCGCGATGAGCGACTGGGCCCGCGTCGTGCAGATCGGCGCCGGCGAGGGGTTCGGCTTCTTCTGGCTGCCCGAGGAGGGCGACGAGGTGCTCGTCTCCTTCGAGCAGGGCGACCCGTCTCGCCCAGTCGTCCTCGGCTCGCTCTACAACACCGTCCTCGAGCCGGCCGCCCCGGCGGCGATCGACGAGGCCACCGGCCTCGTCGCCATGCGGAGGATCAGCTCCCGCTTCTACCACAACATCACCTTCCTCGACTCCGAGGAGCAGACCGGGATCTTGATCGAGACGGGCGACGAGCTCGCCGGGATCTTCCTCGACGCGGACGAGCAGGTCATCAGCATCTACAACCTCGACGGGGACATCGCGATCAGCGGCACCGACATCCAGATCAGCGCCGAGGGGGACCTGTCCCTCGAGGCGGTGGGGGAGCTGTCGATCTCCGCCGCGTCGGTGACGATCGAGGGGGAGGGCGACGTCTCCCTCTCGGGCGCGGCGGTGGAGCTCACCGCCGAGGGGGAGATGTCCCTCGACGGTCCGATCGTCACGATCAACGGCTAGGGGGGCGCGTGGCGCAGGAGTTCATCGGATCGGGGTGGGCCTTCCCGCTCTCGACGACCTCGACGGGCTCGATCGCGCTCGTGAGCGGGGACCGCGAGATCGAGGAGTCGATCCGGATCATCCTGTCCACCGCCTACGGCGAGCGGCCCATGCGCCCCGAGTTCGGCTGCGGCATCCACGACCACGTCTTCGACCCGGCGGACGCGACGACGGCCGGCCTCATCGCCTTCGAGGTCAAGCGCTCGCTCGCCCGCTGGGAGCCGCGCATCACCGTCCTCGGGGTCGACGTCATGGTCGACCGGGTGCACGAGGCGACGATGTACATCGACATCCGGTACACGAAGCGGGGGACGAACGACCCGCGCAACCTCGTGTTCCCCTTCTACGTGATCCCCGAGGAAGGCTCACCGCGTTGACCCTGCCCGTCCCGAACCTCGACGACCGGCGCTTCCAGGACTACGTGGACGACGCCAAGCGCCTCGTCCAGCAGCGTTGCCCGGAGTGGACCGACCACAACGTCTCGGACCCCGGCGTCACGCTGATCGAGACGTTCGCCTACATGGTCGACCAGCTCACCTTCCGGCTGAACAAGGTCCCCGACCGCAACTACGTGAAGTTCCTCGAGCTCATCGGGGTCCACCTCTTCCCGCCGTCGGCCGCGGAGACGCTCGTCACCTTCTGGCTCACCTCGCCGCAGGACCGGCCGGTCGTCGTCCCGCGCGGCACGAGGGTGTCGACCCAGCGCGTCTCCAAGGAGGAGCCCGTCGTCTTCGAGACGACCGAGGCCCTCACCGTCGTGTCGAGCTCGCTCGCGAGCGTCGTCTCGGTCCTCGCCGGCGACCGCAGCGTCGACCACAGCGAGCGCCTCGGGCGCGAGGAGTTCCCGTGCTTCGGCGCGGTGCCCATGCCCGGCGAGGCACTGCTGCTCGGCTTGCGCGAGGCCGTGCCCTCGAACGCGGTCGCGCTGCGCTTCCAGTGCCGGATCGAAGGCGTCGGCGTCGACCCGAACAACCCGCCGCTCGCCTGGGAGGCCTACGACGGCGCGAGCTGGGTCCCCTGCGAGGTCGAGCGCGACGAGACCGGCGGCCTCAACAAGGCCGGCGACGTCGTGCTGCACGTGCCGACCGGGCACGAGGCGGCGGTGCTCGACGGGCGGCGCGCCGCATGGCTGCGCTGCCGGGTGACCGAGCCCGAGCCGGGGCAGGCCTTCTACTCCTCCTCGCCGAGCATCGCCAACCTCTCGGCCTTCGTCGTCGGTGGCACGACGCGGGCGGTGCACGCCTCGGTCGTCGACGGGGAGATCATCGGCGTCTCCGAGGGCGTCGCCGGCCAGCGCTTCCACCTCCGCCAGGCGCCCGTCGTGTCCTCGCCCACGCCGCACGTCCTCGAGGTCGCCGGCGGCGAGGGCTGGGAGGAGTGGCGCGAGGTCGACACGTTCGCGGCGAGCGGGCCCGAGGACCGGCACTTCATGCTCGACCGCGTCACCGGCGAGGTCGTGCTCGGCCCGGCGGTGCGCCTCGAGGACGGGACGGTGCGCAACTACGGTGCCGTGCCGCCGAAGGGAGCACCGCTGCGGCTGCGCCAGTACCGTTCGGGCGGAGGCCAGCGGGGCAACGTGGCGCGCGGCGCCCTCGTCTCGATGAAGACGCCGGTCCCCTTCGTCGCACGCGTCGAGAACCGCGTCCCCGCGGCGGGCGGCGTGGACGGCGAGGACATCGAGAACGCGAAGGTGCGCGGCCCGATCAGCCTGCGGACGCTCGGCCGCGCGGTGACCGTCGAGGACTTCGAGATCCTCGCCCGGCAGGCGGCGGCGGGGATCGCCCGGGTGCGCGCCGTGCCGGCCGGCGGGGAGGGGACCGAGGAGGGCGTGCGCGTCCTCATCGTGCCCGCGGTCGCCGACGACGAGGACGGCAGGATCCCCTTCGAGCGCCTCGCGCCCTCCGAGGAGGTGCTCCGGCGCGTCGCGTCCGAGCTCGACACCAAGCGTACGATCGGGGCGCGCGTCGTCGTCGAGCCCCCCTTCTACCAGGGGATCACGGTGGTGGCGCAGCTGCGGGCGCGGCACTTCGCCGACCCGAGCCGGGTGCGCGACGACGCCACCGCCGCCCTCTACCGCTACCTGCACCCGATCCACGGCGGGGCGGACGGCGACGGGTGGGGCTTCGGCAGGCCGGTGCACGCCGGCGAGGTCTACGCCGTGCTCCAGCGCGTCGGCGGCGTCGAGCTCGTGGAGGCGGTCCAGCTCTACCCGGCTGATCCGGTGACCGGCGAGCGCGGGCCGGTCGCGCAGCGCCTCGACATCCCGTCGAACGCGCTGCTCTTCTCCTACGGCCACGAGGTGCGGGTGGTCGGGCCATGAGGGGCACGGTCGAGGGCCTCGCCAGCCCCTACACGTTCGGCGAGCTGCTCCCGTCCATCTACCAGGAGGACGGCTTCGCCCTCCGGTTCGTCTCAGCCTTCGACGACCTCGTCGCGCCGATCATCTCCGTGCTCGACAACATCGACGCCTACTTCGACCCGACGCTCGCGCCCGGCGACTTCGTCGCCTACCTCGCGAGCTGGGTCGGCGTGGAGCTCGACGAGACCTGGTCCGCGCGCTCTCGCGCCGAGCTCGTCGCGCAGGCCGTCGAGCTCTTCCGGGTGCGCGGCACCGTCGAGGGGCTGCGCCGCCACGTCGCCATCTACACCGGCGTCGAACCGGAGATCGAGGAGAGCGGCGGGTGCACCTGGTCGAGCGAGGCCGGCGCCGACCTGCCGGGCTCCGCACCTGCCCGGCTCGTCGTGCGCGTCCGGGTCGACGACCCGGCGACGGTGGACGTCCGCCGCCTCGACCGCCTCGTCGAGACCTCGAAGCCCGCCCACGTGCCCCACCGCGTCGAGGTGCTCGGGCCGTGATCGTGTGCAAGGCCTGCGGCCAGCACAACGAGGAGGCGGAGGAGTTCTGCGCCCGCTGCGGCCGCTACCTGCCGTGGTCCGGCGAGCGCGTCGAGCTCGTCACGCCAGCCGAGCCGGAGCCCGTCGCCGAGCCCGAGCCGGAGCCGCCACGACCGGGTCTCCTCGCCCGGGTGCTCGCGCGCCTCGGGCGTCGCCCGAGACCTTCGCCGGGCGCTGCGCTGGCGCCGGCGCGCGACCCGGACACCGTCGTGGTGCCGGCAGTGCGCCCACCGGCCGACCCGCACGCCACCGAGGCCGAGACGGCGCCGACCGAGCCGGCCGCGCCCGAGGAGCCGGACGGCGGTGGGGTCATCATCCCGCTCAGTTCGCCGTCCTCTGGTCCAGCGCCGGAGGCCGCCGCCTCCGGGCCGACGGCGCTCCTCACCGGCTCGCCAGCGATCGAGCAGGGGGCGGTCGAGCCGGCGCGCCCCGGCGACCACCCGTCGCTCGGCCCGTCTCGCGCCCGCGCCGTCGTGCTGCGCAAGCCCACCGAGGCCCAGCGCGCCGAGCGGCGGCGACAGTCGGCGACCGTCCTCGCACCGATCGTCCAGGAGCTCCCGACCGGTCCCCAGCCCGGGGACGTCTTCTGCCGGCGCTGCGGCCAGTTCAACGCGCCGACGCGCGTCTTCTGCCGGCGCTGCGGCACCGAGCTCGACCTGTCGGAGCTCGACGTGGAGCAGTCCTACGTCCCGCTCAGCTGGTGGCGCCGCCACCTGCGCCGAGACGTGCGCGTCGTCGGCGTGGGCGAGCGGCCCGGGCGGTGGGGGAAGGCGAGCTCGGGGGGCGGGGCCTCAGGGATGCTGATGCGCGTCATGGCGCGCGCCGGTGCGGTGTTCATCGGCGCGGCGATCGTCCTCAGCTTCCTCGGGCCGGTCGCGCAGCCGCTGCGCAGCTGGTACCTGCGCACGTACCGGTCGATCCTGCACCGGGTGAACGTCACCTACACCCAGCAGTTCGCGGTCGGCGCCAACGCCACCTCCTCGGCGCCGAACCACCCCCCCGGCCTCGCCATCGACGACGCCACGAACACCTACTGGCAGTCCAAGCCGACGAGGCGCGACGGCGCGGGCCAGTCGCTTACCGTCGTCTTCTCACAGCCGACGACGCTCGACCGCATCGGTGTCCTCTCGGGAGCCGGGCCGAGCGAGCAGGCGTTCCTCTCCGAGGCGCGCCCGAAGCGGATCGAGCTCATCTTCCCCCGAAAGCCCCCCATCTTCGAGACGCTCCAGGACACCCCGAGCTTCCAGCGCCTCGCCCTCCACGTCGTCGGCATCAGTGCGATGACGGTGAAGATCCTCTCCGTCTACCCCTCGGCGACGGGCCACGCGGTCGCGATCACCGAGCTCGAGTTCTTCCAGCGGACGTGACGCGATGCACGTGGACCAGCGCGCGCGAGCAGGCCGCGCCGTGCCAGGCGGAGCGGCGATCCCAGCCCGCGCGCGCGCCGGGCGCCTCCGGGCCGTGCTCGCCGGAGTGGCGATGACCGCCCTCGCAGGGGGGCTCGTGCCCGCCGGTTCCGCCGGCGCTACCACCTCGGGCGGCCTCGGCTCGCTCGACCTCAGCTTCGGCAACCTGCCGACAGGCCAGAGCGCGCACACCGGCGTCGCCTCGCTCTCCCAGGCTGGCAACCTCGCGGCGGTGGCCTACGACGCCGCCGACGGCGACGTCGTCGCCGCGGGCCAGGACACCGCAGTCACCCCGCATCAGCTCGCGATCGGGCGGTTCAGCCTGGACGGGAGCCCCGACGGCTCCTTCTCCTCGAGCCCGTCGGCAGGCCTCGCCCTCGCCGGCCTGGGCTCGAGCGGCAGCGGGTCGGCAGCCGAGACCGTCGCCGTCTACCCGAGCGGCGCCAACGGCTACGCCGGCGACGTCGTCGCGGCCGGCTGGCAGGAGCCGCAGAGCGTCGAGCAGCCCGCCCTCGTGCGCTACGTGCCGGCCAGCCAGTCCTTCGACTCGAGCTTCGACAGCGCCGTGGCCAACGAGCTCTCGCAGGTCGGGCTGACGGGCGGGTCGTTCCAGGCGGTGGCGATCGAGCCGCCGACGGCGCCGGGTGTCGCCGGCGACGTCGTGGCGGCGGGGACCGTCTCCACCGCCGGCGCGCCCCTCGGCGAGGTCGGGGTGTTCGTCTTCGACGCCTCGGGCGGCCTCGTTGCCTCCTACCTCCACCAGGTCGGGAACGCGAACTACCCCGACACCGTTGGGGGCGTGGCCGTCGACCCGACCTCGGGCGCCGTCTTCGTCACGGGCGGCGACCGGGCGAGCGACTGCGGAAGCACGAAGCAGGAGGCCTTCGTCCTCGAGCTCGCGCCCTCGACCTTTCAGCCGCCCTCGTCGGGCTTCGGTGCTGGTGGGCTCGTCCAGCTCGACGACTGCTCGTCGTCGTCGGGCGGCCTCGTCGCGAACGCCGTCGCGGTGAACAGCGCCGCCTCGGACGTCCCCTACCTCGTCGCTGCTGGCACCGACGAGACCGCGCCGACCTCGGCCGTGCTGATCGGGCTCACGGCGAGCGGCTCGCCCGCGTCGAGCTTCGGCTTCCCCGCCTCCGGCTACCTCTCCCAGTCAGCGCTCTCGCGCGGCCTCGCCGTCGCCTACGTCGAGCAGTCGCCGACCGACTCAACCCCCGCCGGGGTCGTCCTCGGCGGGCCGTCGCAGTCCGGCTCGCCCCAGTACGCGAGCGTCGCCCTCTACGGCGCCGGGACGCCGACAGCGCTCGACGAGGGCTTCGGCAGCTCGGGGGTTTCCTCGGTCGTCGTGTGCACGTCTGGCGGGGCGACCTGCGGCTCCGGCCTCGCCGTCCAGCCCGACGGGAACGTGCTGGTCGCGGGCGACGTCGAGGGGACCCCGCCGGCGACCCAGGACAGCCTGTCGGTGGCGCGCCTCGTGGACCGCGCCGTCACGGTCATTGGTCCGGGGACGGTCGCGGTCACCGGCGCGGGCCAGAGCGCCACCTTCCAGGTGAGCCTCGTCTCAGCGACGCTCGGCCAGGCGAGCGTGTCCGTGCAGTACGCGACGGCGGACGGGAGCGCGCGGGCCGGGACGAACTACACGAGCGCGAGCGGGACGATCACCTTTCCGTGCTCCTCGAGCGAGCCCGCCGGGGTGACCTGCTCGGGCGACACGGCCTCGGTCGTCGTCCCCCTGCTCTTCCCGGCCGGAGCGTCGGGGGACCTCGCCTTCTCGCTCGACCTGAGCAACCCGCAGAACGCAGGTCTGATCAGCACCTCCGCGAGCGCGACGATCGCCTACCCGGCGGCCTCGCCCCCGTCGAGCGGGTCCGGCGGCTCCTCGAGCACCCCGACGACGACGACGACGTCACCCCCGTCGTCGCCCGTCGCCGGGCGCGGCTACTGGGTCGTCACCGCGAACGGCCGGGTCTTCGCCTTCGGGGACGCGAGGAACTACGGCTCGGTGAGCCCCCGCAGGCTCGGCGGCAGGGTCGCGGCGATCGCCCCCGCGGCCGCGGGCGAGGGCTACTGGATCGTGTCGACGAGTGGGCGCGTGTTCGCCTTCGGGACGGCTCGCAGCTACGGCTCGGTCCCCCGCAGGCGACTGCGCGGCAGGATCGTGGCGATCGCCGTCGCGCCGCGGGGCACCGGCTACCTGCTCGTCTCGAGCACCGGCGCGGTCTACGGCTTCGGACGCATTCGCAGCCACGGCTCGGTGCCGCGGCGCCGCCTCGACGGCCCGATCGTGGCCGTCGCCACGACGTCGAACGGCGGTGGCTACTGGCTCGCCTCGACGAGGGGGCGCGTCTACGCCTTCGGGAACGCCCGGAGCCGCGGCTCGGTCCGTCCGAAGCTGCTGAAGGGCTCGGTGAGCGGGCTCGCCCGCACGGCCTCGAACGGCGGCTACTGGATCGTGTCGACGACGGGCCAGGTGTTCGCGTTCGGCAACGCCCACCGCTACGGCTCCGTCCCCCGCAAGCGCCTGCGCGGCCGGGCGAGCTCGATCGTCCCGACGCCGAACGGCCGCGGCTACTGGGTCGTGACGTCAGCCGGCCGGATCTACCCCTTCGGCGACGCCCGCTCCTACGGCTCGCCTTCGACCCGGTTCGCGGTTGCCGGGATGGCGTCGACATGAGGCCGCGTCCTCGCACCCGCCGTCCGCCGGGGGGTTTCGCGGGCCACTCGCCTCGACGCCTCGTCCTGCTCGCCGCCGGCGGGGCGGGCCTCTTCGGCGCCTGCGTGCTCGTCGCGCTGGCGCTCGCCGCTCCGCCGGCTGCGGCCTCGTCGACGCTCACCGTCTCGTGCAGCGGCACCTCGGTGACGATCGGCGGCACGTCGCCGGGCACCTCGCCGCCGACGGTGTCCATCGCCTCGTCGACCGAGCAGATCGCGGGTGACACGATCGGCTCGACGCAGTTCACGACGGACTTCGGGTCCTCGACCGGCTGCAGCGCCTCGACGACCTACACCTCCTTCGACGCCTCGGCGGTGAGCGGCAGCGTCCTGTTCGAGACCGACGGCTCGGTAGCGGCCACCTTCACTGGCAACGACTCGGGTGCGACGGCGAACTCGAGCCTGACCCTGACCGGCCCAGGCGCGGTGACGCTCACCGGGATCGGTGCGGGCAGCTTCGGCACGTCGAGCTTCTCCCAGGTCAAGGGCACGATCACCGGGGGCGCCTCGGACCCGGTCACCTTCGACGTCGCCTCCTCCTTCGACGCCGTGACGGGGGTCTTCACGGTCTCCTCCTCGTCCCAGACGCTGTCGGGCTTCACGTCCTTCACCGCCGGCGGCACCTA